>JBAQWI010000183.1:0-6808 GCA_049298835.1 Oscillospiraceae bacterium | reverse complement strand
GTATTTAAAGACTATATAGATTTATGTGATGTATGTATTAATTTGAGGTATCCTTATGGTGGAGAAACATCAGGGAGTTTAATGAGAGTTATTGCAAGTGGAAAACCAAGTATTATCACAGATATTGGTAGCTTTTCTGAAATTCCAAAAGATTGTTGTTTTAAAATTAGCGCACCAAACAATTCAATAAATTTGGAATATCAAGACTTAGTAGGTATTTTATCAGAAATTTTGAGTAATAAAAATATTATAAAAGAGAAGTCTTTATCTTGCATTGATTACGCAGACAAAATATTGGATATTAACATCGTAAAACAACAGTATCGAGATTACATATTAGAAGATATAGACAACTGTGTAACAGAAAAGTTATTAGACGAAATTTATATTTATGAAATAAAATGCTTATCTGACAGAGAAAAGAAAACTGAAATCGAGTTAATTGCTAATACGTTAGCAATGATTAAATAAGTGGGAAAATGAAATGAAATGTAAAAAAATCTATCTGGATATTGGACGAGAAAAGGTAATAGGTACTGGTATGGCTGTATACACAAAAGCCATACATGATGGACTCAATAAAGCTAACGCAAATATTTGCTTTATTGAAGTGCCAATCACTGATAATACAGGTTTGCTCGCGAAAATAAATGGATATTTTTGCGAGCAAATTATTCTGCCTTTGAAAATGTTTATAAATAATGGTATATGCCATAGGACTGCAAATTTAGGTGTCCCATTTTTATGTTTAGGAAGATATATAGTTACAATACACGATATAATCCCCCTCATTTTCCCAAAACAATATCTACCTAATAAAATTAGAAGAATATGGTTTACGGTTCGACAAATCTGGACAGCTAAAATGGCTAAAATTATAATTGCGGACAGTATGGCGACAAAGAATGACCTTGTTAATAGGCTGAATATTAATGAAAATAAAATAAAGGTTATTTATATAGGTATCGATAGTATTTACAAACCATCTAATGATTTGCAAATACAATTAATGAAAGAAAAATATAATATCATTACACCTTATATATTAGGAATGGGTGGAACAGAGTTTAGAAAGAATGCCAATGGACTAATAGATGCGTTTAAGTCTTTAAAAGAAAAATATGGTATTCCTCACAAGCTAGTAATTATAGGTAAACAGTGGAATAATAAGGACTTTTCAAATGATAAAGATATAATTTTTACTGGCTTTGCAGATACAGAAGATTTACCTCATTTATACAGTGAGGCAGACGTATTCGTTTTTCCTTCACTTTATGAAGGTTTCGGTATGCCAATACTTGAAGCGCAAGCTTGCGGTACACCAGTAGTAACCTCAAATGTATCATCTATGCCAGAGGTTGCTGGAGATAGTGCAAGCTTAGTGAATCCTAATGATGTGAATGATATTGCAAATGGAATATATTCAATATTATCAAATGAAAAATTAAAAGAGGATTTGATTAGAAAAGGATTTGATAATATCAAAAGATTCAGCTGGGAAAAATCAGTACAAGAGTTAATTCGGATTTATGAGGGGTGTATGGATGAAGAACGCACAAATTAAAGCACAAATAAAAATGGTAAGACCAATAGAAATTATACTTATATGTTTTTTTGCATTGCAATTTATATTAATATGTATTGCAAACCTAACCCAACTGCAAAATCATATCGGATATGATTGTTCATCATATTATTTACAAGCAATTGAAATGTGGAAACAGAAAACAGTATTTCCTGAAAATTGGGTCTATCAAACAACATTGTATTGGGACTCACCAGTAACAATAGCAATGTTCATATATGGCATAACAAAAAAGATATTCCTATCATATGGTATAGCAAATATAGTATGTACAACAGCATTGATAGTAACACTGTACTCTATTATGAAAAAAATTAGATTAACTTTGTTATCAAGAATATTGTGCTTAAATTTATTTTTAACTCCATATGTTACAATTTGCTTTTTCAATTCAAACGACTTGGGATATTATTCGATGATGTTTACTTCCATGGGGGCATACAGTGTGAAATTATTAATAGTACTATTAATTATAAGTGTAGTTATAAACTTTAACAATAATACATCTATAAAAAAACAAATGCCATTAATAATTATCACCTTAATACTAGTGTTAACATCTGGCGTTTCTAGTGGGTATTACATTTTAGCGACAGCAATAATACCATTAATGTTTTATTTTATTGTGAAAATGTTTGTAAAGAATGATATAAAAGTATTAATTAGTAAATCTATGAGATTTTTAATTTTAAATGCTGGCTTAATTTTAATTGGAAAAAAAATTGCGACCTCTTTACTTAATTTTACGAGTAAAGATAGCTCAATGGTTTGGGTAGGATTAACGGATTTTTGGAAAAACATAGGCTCTATATTTTTGGGATTATTAGAGCTACTAGGAGCTTTGCCAGGAAGCTCAAATATATCCATGTTATCAATACAAGGTATAACATTCATATTTAACTTAATGATAGCTATTATTTGTATTACAGCTATCATATACACATCTAAAATAATATTTAAGAAATTTGAGATTACTGATAATATTATTATAATATTATCAGTAGGTTTTGTGAACCTAGTAATATTCGTTCTATCATATACTACATATGGTTCTCCAATATTTGAAACACGATACCTAATTCCGATATTTGTAGTTCTAATTTTTTCAGTAGGATATTTTATCGATAATTTAAATAATGAACTGTTAATAAAAAAGATAGGGATAATTGCATTATGTTTATCTTTAGTTGCGTCTAATACAGTGTCATATTACATGTATTTTAAAGTGAAGAATGATTACGATGTAATAAAAACCGTTGCTAAAAAGGTTAGCAGCATCAATACTCCTGTTGTGTATGTATATGGTGAAGATCTAGGAATATCAGCAAGGAATATGAGAGTAATTGATTCCACAAAAATATATAAATATACACAAGATGCAAAATCACCACATCACTGGGGGGACTACACATATTATGATGAAACCTCAGAATATCAAGGCGAAACTGCTTTAATAGCATCCAACCAAGGATATGAAAATTTACCCATTTATATTAAGAACAGCTATCAAGTAGTTGATACTATTGGTGTGTATAATATATATAAGTCAAGCAAAAATCCCATCGACTTCGCAGTAGGACTAACTGAGAAAAAGAAAAATATTGACTATATGTATACAAATGGGATTACTGTATCTGATGGGAACTTTAATATGGATGGTGAATACATAACTAATGGGACAGGTGGCTTTGTATCATGGGGACCATATACAAAAACTAAAGAAGGCACATATAAATTCACGTTAAACTATGAAGTATTAGAAAGTATTGATGATAATATCGGATACTTTGATTTAGCTATTAATAGTGGAATACAACAAGTTAAGGTAGCAAATCTAGATAAAAACAGCACAAGTATAACGCTAGATAAGGTAACGTTTGCAAACGACACAGATATCTTAGAATATAGAGTATTTGCTAATGCAGGAGTAAAATTGAAATTAAAATCAATAGAGATTACAAAGGAGTAAAAATGAAAAAGATTAGCGTTATTGTACCTTGTTATAACGAAGAAAAAAGTGTACATACCATGCATAATATCATTACTAGCTTATTTCAAAATGAACTCAGCAATTATAATTATGAACTTATTTTTGCAGATGATTATTCTACGGACAATACTAGAAATGAACTTGAAAAGATTTGTGTAAAAGATAAAAAGGTTAAAGCCATTTTAAATGCAAAAAACTTTGGATTCAATAGAAATGTGTTTTATGCTCTTACTCAGGGAACAGGCGATGCTGTATTTATGATATTTGGAGATTTACAGGATCCGCCAGAACTTCTTCCTCAATTTGTTGATCAATGGGAAAAAGGGTATAAAGTTGTACTGGGTCAAAAACTTCATAGCGATGAAAATAAGTTTGTATATACTCTCAGAAGTACATTTTATAAAATGATGGATAAATTATCTTCAGTTAATCAAATACAGCATTTTAACGGTTTTGGATTTTATGATAAGATGTTTATTGATGCAATTAAGCAAATCGATGACCCCAATCCCTATTTAAAAGGTATTGTGGGAGAGTTTGGAATGAAACAGACTATTCTTAACTATGACCAGAAAGAAAGTGCCCGCGGAAAATCCAATTTTAATTTTTCAAAATATTATGATGTTGCCATGCTAGGTATTACTTCTTATACGAAAACTTTAATGAGAATTACAACTTTTCTAGGCGGATTATTAGGGATATTAAGCATTCTTTTAGCAACTTTTGTATTTGTAAATAAGTTAATGAATTGGGACACCTATCCTATTGGCATACCTACAATTATTATTGGCGTTTTTTTTATTGGAGCAGTTCAGCTTTTTTTTACAGGAATCCTAGGTGAGTATATTTTGAGTATTAATACGCGTACTTTAAAGCGTCCATTAGTGATACCCGAGAAGAAGCTTAATTTTGAAGTTGAGGAAAGAAAACTTGAAAAGGAGCACCTCAATGTATGAATACAACTGATATCGTTTATTCATGGCAAAATAAAAATGGAAATGTTAATACCACTGAAGAAATATTAAAATGGATTAATGAGCTTAATTCGAGCTTAATTGTAAATATAATACCAAATAAACTAAGTGACAGTAGCTTTTGGTTTTATGATGATGACCAAGGTTGTATCACTAATAAAAACAACAGTTTTTTCACAATAATTGGTCTATATGAAATTAAAGACAATCAAGTGGTAACGCAACAACCCATGATTATACAGGATGAAATAGGTTATTTAGGCATAATTTGCAAGGAAATTGGTGGCGTACTTAATTTTTTAATGCAAGCTAAAATTGAGCCGGGAAATGTAAATAAAATTCAACTATCGCCAACAATTCAGGCTACAAAAAGCAATTTTACGCAAAAACACGGTGGGAACAAACCGGCATACCTAGACTATTTTATAAATGCAGATAGACATACAATTATAGTGGATCAAATACAATCGGAACAATCATCAAGATTTTATAAAAAAAGGAATCGTAATATAATAATCAAAGTTGATGAGGTAATAGAAGTATTGCCAAGCCATAAGTGGATGACATTGGGTCAGATAAAGCAGCTTATGAAAACGAACAACCTAGTCAATATGGATACAAGAACGGTCTTATCTTGTATACCTTTTGTATTCTCTAAATTAAATAAACAAGAGTTAAATGATATAGAGCATCTTTTTAATGATAAAGCCCTTTTTAAATCAATGTTTAATGATAATAGTATTGATAAAATAACTGAAATTTATAAGTATATTAACGACTATAAGATGTTCAATGATGTGCTAACTGATATTGTACCATTGAATAAGCTAACTGATTGGAATATTTCAGATACTGGGATGATTTGTAAAAAGCCTTATAGCTTTAGCGTATTATACTGTGATATAGAGGTCGAGGGCAGAGAGGTTCAAAAATGGACACAACCTCTATTTAAAGCAGAAGGAATTGCTACATTAGGATTATTCACTTGTGTACAAGACGGAATAAGAAAGTTTTTAGTGAGATGCATGCCAGAAGTTGGGTGCTTTGATGCAATAGAAATCGCACCTACCGTACAGCTTGAAGCAGTAAGTGAATATTGCAATAATCATATTGATGATCTATTTATAGATTGTTATAGTAAAAAAGAGAATGTGTTATATGATGTGATATTATCCGAAGAGGGTGGTAGGTTTTATCACGAACAAAATCTCAATATAATAATTGAAATTCAGCAAGATATTATCACAAATCTGCCTAAAGGATACTTCTGGGTGGATTATAAAACGCTTAACACACTTGTGCAGGTAAATAACTGTTTGAATATTCAACTAAGAAATCTACTATCATTATTGGAGGTGTAATGTATGAAAAAATATAATCTAGGTATTCTCAGCCCATCTAATATAGCATTTAATAGATTTTTACCATCTTTAAAAAAATCAGAGTATTTTAATTATACTGGTTTAGCAGTTGCTAATAAAGAAGAATGGTTTAAAACTGATGATAAGGATATAGAAGATGACGTAATAAATAAGGAAATAGAAAAGACGAAAGTATTCACTGGAAAATTTAACGGTGATATTTTTTATAGCTATGAAGACTTGCTGAATTCAGATAACATTGATGTAGTGTATATTCCATTACCACCAGCACTACATTATAAATGGGCTAAAAAAGCCTTAGAAAAAGGCAAACATATATTGTTAGAAAAACCGTTTACCACTAGCAAAGATGATACATTTAATTTAATAGATATAGCTGTTAAAAATAACTTAGCGGTGTTTGAAAACTATATGTTTACATATCATAGTCAAATTAATACTATTAGAAATATGATTGATAGTGGCGAAGTAGGGGATATAAGAGGATATAAAATGACTTTTGGATTCCCTATGAGAGGTAGTAAAGATTTCAGATATATAAAAGAATTAGGTGGGGGAGCTTTACTTGACTGTGGAGGTTATCCAATAAAACTAGCTAACATACTGTTAGGTGATACAGCTAAGGTTGTATATTCGAAATTAAACTATCTTGAAAAATTTGATGTAGATATTTTTGGGTCTGCGGTGTTAGAAAATAATAATGGGATAACTGCATATGTTACTTTTGGTATGGATAATTCATATCAATGTGAGTTAGAAGTATGGGGTAGTAAACAAACTATAATAGCCACAAGAGTTTTTACTGCTGGTACTGGGTTTAACCCGGAGTTAATAATTAAAACGTCAACTGATACAAAAACAATAATACTAGAAAGTG
>JBAQWI010000182.1:0-2566 GCA_049298835.1 Oscillospiraceae bacterium | reverse complement strand
GGGTAGATTTATTGCAAACAACAAAATCATTGCAAAACTGATTGAAAACGGACAGATTGCAACCCAGTATGTTGACCTTTCAGGACAACCAACCTATGACATTGCATACAATCCAAATGAATCTGATGCGGCAGTTGAGGGAATTACTTCTCCTGACGGCAGAATATTTGGTAAAATGGCTCATAGTGAGCGTGTTGGTGAGAATATTTGCAAAAATATCCTTGGAAACAAAGACCAGAATATATTCAAATCTGGCGTAGAATATTTTACAAAATAAACTAATTACAAGAAAAAAGGCACTAAGATTGTTAATCTTAGTGCCTTTTTAGAGAAAATTGAAGAAAAACCTCAAACCCAATCGTGTAGGTATCAACCGAGTTAACATAATGTTATTACATTGTAATTGAATTTTCAAAAGATAATAGGTATAATATTATTGAGAAATTCAGTTTAAGGGAGATAAGATGGAACACAAGTTGAAACAAACCGTAAAGCAAAACAAAGTTGATTTTATAAAATTCGTGAGTTTTTCTATAATAATTGTAGTGTTAATTGTACTAACAATTAAGTTATTTCCTTGGATAATGTCATTAATGAATGAAAGTGGGCGTTTGGCATTTCAAAACTATGTTCATTCAAAAGGTGCATTTGGCGTGTTGATTTTACTGGGCGCTCAGATACTGCAGGTTGTCGTAGCTTTTATTCCAGGTGAACCACTTGAAGTTTTGGCTGGGCTATTGTATGGAACTTTTGGGGGATATATAATTTGTACAATAGGCATATTAATTGGAACGATGATAATTTATTACACAGTAAAATGGTTGGGTGTGTCATCTATTACAAAACTTGTTGGTACTGGAAAACTTGATAAATTCAAGTTTTTAAATGATACAAAAAAGCTTGAAACAATTGTGTTTTTGCTGTTTTTTATTCCAGGCACACCAAAAGATTTTTTAACATACTTTATTCCAATTACAAAGATAAAACCAACGACATTTTTTATCATTGTAACGGTAGCTAGAATTCCGTCGATTATATCCTCAACTTTTGCAGGCTCTTCAATTGGAGATGGCAAATGGATACAAACTATAATTATATTTGTGGTTATTGGAATTATATCTCTCATAGGTATTATTTTTAACGATAAAATAATGAAAAAAGCAAATGATACAAAAGATAAAATAAGAAATAGAAAAAAGTAAGTGAGGTATCTCCTTAGTGAATGAAAAATTTAAGCTTGAAAAGCTGAATGATACTATAAATGTATGTATCAGTGCAGAACATCGTTTTGGCACTGATGCGTTTTTACTTGCAAACTTTGCAAACCCTCGAAAAAAGGATCTTGTTTGCGATTTAGGGACAGGATGTGGCATTATTCCTATGATTATGTCAAAGGAAAACAGGCCTAAAAAAGTGTATGGCATTGACATTCAAGAACAGGCAATCGAGCAGTTTAAGCTGTCAGTTGAAAATTCTACCCTCGACAACGAGGTGATACCAATGCTAGGTGATTTAAGAGCACTTTCTAATTTGGAGTTTGGACAGTTTGACCTTGTTACTTGTAATCCGCCATACAAGGCAAGTAATGCAGGAATTTTAAGTGAGCTCACTGCTGAACAGATTGCACGACACGAAGTGCTATGTGTGATTGATGATGTATGCAAGGCGGCAAAAAAGCTACTCAAATATGGTGGTAGACTTTGCATTTGCCAACGTCCCGAACGTTTGGCTGATGTCATCACAGCGATGAAGTTAAACGATATTGAGCCAAAGCTTTTGCGTTTTGTTTCAAAGACATCAGAGCAAGCACCGTGGCTGTTTCTAATTGAGGGCAAAAAATCATCTAAGCCATTTATGAAAGTGATGCCAAATCTCTACATATACGATGGCGAAGAGTATACAAGCGAACTTCAAGCAATTTACGGAAAATAATACTACTTAAGGAGATTATATGCCAACATTATATGTGGTGGGAACACCAATAGGAAACCTAGGCGATATGAGTTATCGTGCGATTGAAACACTAAAATCAGTTGACTTTATTGCAGCAGAGGACACAAGAGTTACCGTTAAGCTGTTAAATCACTTTGAGATAAAAAAACCAATGATAAGCTATTATGAACACAATCTTCGTGAGCGTGGACAATATATTATCGATCGAATTTTAGCAGGGGAAACTTGTGCAATCGTATCTGATGCAGGAATGCCTTGTATTTCTGACCCAGGTGAGGATTTGGTTAGACTCTGTGCTGAGCAAAAAGTTGACGTAAAGGTAATTCCAGGTCCAAGTGCCGTAGTTTCAGCACTAGCACTGAGTGGTCTTAAAACCTCACGTTTTACCTTTGAGGGGTTCTTGTCAACCAATAAAGCAAACCGTGCTGCACATTTAAAGTCGATTATAAACGAAGAACGTACCATGATATTTTACGAAGCGCCTCACAAGCTTTTGCCTACGTTAAAAGATATGCTAGTGACACTTGGTGACAGACAAATTTCAATCGCAAGAGAACTCACTAAGCTATATGAGCAGGTGATTAGAATGACACTCTCTGAGGCGGTGGAGTAT
>JBAQWI010000181.1:0-2525 GCA_049298835.1 Oscillospiraceae bacterium | reverse complement strand
ATATAGATCCATCTATATTTTTTGAACTGTCTAACACAAAAACAAGGGGGTCATTGTTTGAAATTATTTAAGCCTCAGTGTAGACTGGATTGTCGGAAGTTTGCTTTTTCATATCGAGTTGTTCAGTGGCGTATCTACATGAGACGCCGGCGGCGCGGCGCCCCCCCGTCTAGAATTTTATAATGGTGAGTTCGGATGCCAAAGAAATGGCGCCCCCCCGTTTCAGACGGTAAAGTCAAGACGGTTTTGTATCTTACTTGATTACATAACGTGACAGATTTGTAAATTGCATGTAACGAAATGAATAAAACAATCAAACATTCGTATACTCTTGGAGAAACAAGCTTAAAATGGCACCATGGCATATTTTTTGTCACTTTACCTTGGTATTAATAGACCTTTAATGCTGCAAATGACGTAACACCAGTTACAAAACGAGTACTGCGTGCTATATTACAGTAGTGCGTTATGTTATGTTATTTTTATTTTATTTTTTATTTATTTATTTTATACATCAAGCACAGTTTATAATGATAATAATGATAGAAATTTATATAAATAATGCAAGCTTGTGTACTAGGTACAGAAGGTTTAAATAACGCTAATAGCTGCCCTATTGTTCTACGAAATAACTATTTACATTTAATTGTTATTATATAGTGTACAAAATAAGATAAAATTAATTAAACTAATGCAAATAAAGCAGTCCAATTTCTAAAAACAAAAATATTTACAATACAGTCTAAATAATGCTTATTAAATTTAAAATAGCTGTACAACAAATAAAATATAAAAACAAAAGTAAAAGCAATGAACATAAAATCACCTATAGATCTAGGAATAAAAATTTAATAAAAAAACAACATTAATTTCTAGTACCGGGAATCATTCAAAGACTGAGGGGAAAGATAGAAATTTTGACAGGTTAATTTTTTTAAGATTATATTTAAATATTTTAACATTACTGGCCAAAACAAGGGAATCGGGAAGAGAATTCCAGGGTGGAACTACTCTGCTGGAAAAGAAGAATTTAGAAAGGTTGTTTTTGGTAAGAGGTATTTCAAGACTGAGGGAGTGTCCACGTAGGGCTCGGTTATTTCTAAATTTGAACATTGAATCAAATGTTACTGCAGACAGGCCATGAACAATATTGTAGCAAAATGTCAAGTCTGCCAACAACCTTCGGTGCTCTAGTGATTGAATTTTGAGAATGTTGAGTCGTTCAGAGTATGGATAATTTTTTAGTCCTGGAAGACGTTTAGTGAAATTTTTTTGAACTTTTTCAATGGCGTTTATAAGAGTTATATGCGAAGGTGACCATATAACCGAAGCGTATTCCACGAGGGGCCTGATATAAGTTATGTATGCTTTTATTAAGTTGTCGGTTGTACGAGAAAGAAAGCAACGGCGTACAAGAGCACTTCTCTGAAGGGCTCTTGTAGTGATTTCCTTAATGTGAATTTTAAAATTAAGATTAGATTCGAAATGTACACCAAGGTCAGTACCACCAGAAATATGTTTTATAGTGAAATTATTTAGATGATATGGAGCTGATGACGGATGACGACCCAACTCTGTGATATTACATTTATTATAAGAAATGTTTAATTGCCATGTTGTTGCCCAGTCTTGTATTAGGTTAAGATGCGCTTGAAAATTTGAAACAGCAAGGGGAAAATTTAAATTGGTATACATTTTGACGTCATCAGCAAATAATTTAGTTGTAACATTAGTATTAAATTGGTCAGTAATGTCATTTATAAACAAATTAAAGAGAAGTGGTCCAAGTACACTGCCTTGTGGGACTCCGCTACGGACAGGCAGGTACGAAGATAAGAACGAATTAATTCTAACACAGTGGAAACGGTCAGTAAGGAAAGATTTGATCCAAAAGAGGAGGTTGGCAGAAATACCATAGGCAGCAAGTTTATGGAGGAGCTTATTGTGAGAGATGACGTCAAAGGCCCTTTGGAAATCTATATAGCAGATGGTGACAGAATTGTGATTAGATAGAGATATTGTCCAATCATTAAGAGATTCTAGTAAGTTGGTGCATGTAGAATGTTTCTTAAGAAAACCGTGCTGCTGAGAAGAAATTAATTTATGAGATATGAGGAAGTCCAGGAGGTCATTAGCAATTAAAGATTCTAAAATTTTGCAACAAGTGCACGTGAGTGAAATTGGCCTATAGTTAGATGGGTAAGCTGGTGACCCTTTCTTAAATTTTGGTGTTATGACTGAGAGCCTCCACTCACTTGGAATTGTTTTAATGTCTATAAGTGAGCGAAATAAAACCGAGAGAGGATGTGCTATAGCAGAGGCATTTTAAAAAGAATGGGAGGTAGAGCATCCGGTCCAGCAGCGGAGTTGCTTTTAAGTTTTGCAAAAAAATTTTCAATTTTATTTGGAGTTACATCAATATCATCTATGGTGGGTTTAGGTGCGGGTGTGTCAGGCCCGGAGGGAAATCGAGAAGGAAAATTTGGCAAGGTGCCGTCGTCATTTATAAAAACAGAATTAAAATA
>JBAQWI010000180.1:0-4124 GCA_049298835.1 Oscillospiraceae bacterium | reverse complement strand
CGTTTGAAGTTAATGCAGATAAAAGTGTGACTCTCAACGGCACGGCTGTAGGTGATGCTTACATTTACTTGAATTCAAGTAAAGAGGTATGTAATCTTTTAAAGCCGGGATCAACATACACGTTAAGCGGAATGCTTAAAGATTATAAAACGGAAGGTTACCTCAGACTAATTATTACATATTCCGATGGAACAATAGAAGAAATAAATTCATGTATAGATGGAAATGGTATTGGTTTTCCAATAACAAAACTTGTAACTACTGTTCAATCAATTATAAAAATTAGACATGGGTATACTGCAAGAAACCTAATTGTGTATCCGAAACTTGAAGTGGGAAATGTTGCTACACCGTACAATCCATACAAAACACAAGTGTACACAGCACAGGATGCACTGGGACGGTCAATAGTAGGGTTTAAATCCCATGCTACAGTGGCGATTGAAATTGACACAGCAACTAAGGTAATTACATTTCCAGTGGGGACACACAGCCATGATGGTACATATTCACCATCTAACCATAATCATAGTGGGTCATATAGTGAAAACATCAACAGTATTTCACAAGCATTATTCGATGATTTTAAATATCCCGTTGGGTATAGTGGCAGTTGTAATGGATTAATTGGTGCACCTACCGCAGATTGGTGGCATATTGCATATTTACCACACGCTAGTCCAGCCGGGGGCTATGGAATGCAAATAGCCACAGGATTTCATGGTTCAGCTTCGATGCACGTACGTTCTGCAAGTGGTACAGCATGGGGAGCATGGGCGAGGATGTACACCTCGGCAAATATTACAATCTCACCAAATGCCCCTAGCGGTGGTGTACATGGTGATATTTGGCTTAAATACAGTTAGGAGGTGCAGGTATGGCAAAAGGTATTTATCAGAGGTATGCAAATGCACAAAAGCCTGAGTATAATTCTGGTTGGAGAAAATATGCATCTAAATATGAAGATATACCAAGAGGTAGACGAATATTTAGTGGTTATGAGATACTTAAAATAGGAACATCATTTTGGTTTAGAGGAACTGGTTATATTGGAACTGCTATTGAAGTTTATAATAGAGGAGATAGGAATATACGCTATTATAATGGGGGTAGTTATATAGGTAATGTGGGTGAGGATACGTCTAATATTATTATTAGAGGTTTTTTAGATGACTATGCCTCAACAACAGTTAAAAGTTCTTTTACACTTAATGGTGGTTCAGACTATACCTATACCCCATATATCTCTGAAACACTTGTTGATGTAAGGGGTGCATATCTTAACGATGTTATTGCAGACTATGGCTCACTCCCCACAGACGGTCGACACACAGACGGTTACTGGTACACCTACCTTAAACCTGCTACAAATGCAAGTGTAAATGTTAATGGTATATTTAGAGATGCAGATCTTTGGGGAAATGTAAACGGTATTTTTAGACCCTCGCAAACATCTATGAACGTCAATGGAGTATACAGACAATAAATAAATTGGAGGAAAGATTATGACAATCAGATTAACAAACGGAGTAGAAATACAGGCGATAACGGTGAACGGAACTACAAGACATTTTCAAGGACAAATTAGGGATAGTTTAGAAATTCAGCTTGCAAAAGACACAAAGTCATTTGACGAGTTGGACTTGCTATTTGCGGACAGCAATAACACGAAGGTAATTAAACTTATTGATGGGGAAACTGAATATATCCATGACAATTACACCTTGCGTGTAGAAATGAGCCTAAAGCCTGTTGTGATTACAAATGCAACGTCAACAACCGCAGAGGTGACGGAAGAAAGATACTCAATCATATTGGCACAAAAGACATATATTGAGCTGCAACTGGATGCAATATTGAATAGGTAAAATTGCACAAGCAAAAGTCAATTATATCTTAGCAAGTAAACAGGAGGCACTATAACGTGGAAAAAGTAAAAGCATGGATTATAACAGCATTCACAGCATTAACTAGCTTCCTTGGAATCTTAGCGGTACCAGTTGTGCTATTAGTAGGGGCAAATATTACGGACTATATCACTGGATTAATGGCTGCACCTTACCGAGACGAGAAAATTAGCTCACATATAGGTTTCAGAGGAATACTCAAGAAAATTTGTATGTGGTTATTGGTTTTAGTTGGTTTTGGTATAGACCAGTTGATTGTTTATTTAGTGACTACAGCAGGTATAAACGTACCGTTTAATTTTTTAGTTGCATCAATGGTGGCTATATGGCTTTTGTGTAACGAACTGATTAGTATACTTGAAAATATAGCGGATATCGGTGTTAAACTTCCACCATTCTTAACTAGAATTGTTACGTGCATAAAAACAAAAGTTGAGGAAAAATCTGATATTGAAAATGTTGAGAAGGTAAAACAATATGAGTAAACTATTTAAATTTGCAATCTATGCAGCACATGGCGAGGGCAAAGGTGGCGGATATGATCCAGGAGCGATTAATAGCAGATTAGGGTTACAGGAGCATAAAATCTCTGTTAAACTCTGCGAGTTTGCTCGTGATGAGTTGGCTGGTTATGATTGTGAAGTATCTGTATTTAATTTAGATGCCTCAATGTCACTAACTGAAATAATTGCCCACGCAAACAAAGGTGGCTTTGATATTATCATTGCACCGCACCTTAACGCCCACACTGATGTAGCGTATGGCACAGAGGCTTATTATTATCCTAATGACAAACTTGGCAAAGCAATAGCTGATAGCATCTGCAAAGAGTTATCAATTGCCTTGAGCATTCCTCAACGCAGTAACGGTGTTGACGATGGTGGCGATAAAGCTAGTACATACTTTGGTTTTGTAAGACAAACCAAACCGACTGCAATTTTGCTTGAAACTTGCTTTATTACAACGGACAGCGAGGCTAAAAAGGTGGACGAGGCTCACGAGCAGAAAGCCACAGGACAAGCCATTGCTAGAGGAATTGTTAAGACTTTGGGACTAAAGCAAAAGGCAGTCCCTACTCGTAATAAATATTCTATTATCATCACTGGATTTTGTGGAATTACATTCACTAAGCAAAAATCAGAAGAGTTTGTAAAAGTATTTTGGGATGGTAAAAAAGGCAATTATTGCAGAGAATTGCAATGTGGCAATAGTCATTCTGTTGAGATGCAAGCATATTTAAACAAGGCAGATGCAGACTGCAGAGCCGATGCGCTCGCATTACTTGGTTGGATTGCAACAGTTAGAGTGATGTAGAAATACAATTGAATAAATCTGATATAAAAAACCCTCACGAATTTTTTCGTGAGGGTTTTTGTGCTGTGTGGAAAAGTTCGTTCAAATTCATTGATAGCACCTATCATAGTAAGCATAAGCTTCCCTGTCTGTGTAGATGTATCAATATTTTCTTTGTTACTTACAAGGTGTATTCCTTCGATACTCTTACATAGGCTATACTTGCCATTATGAAGACCACCTTTCTTTATATTTTTATTGGATGAAATAAAACGTCAATTTAAACTCTAGTCGTTGTTTACACTTTGTAAAACAATTATTAAAACAAGTCTAAATTGACGTATTTCATTAAAAATCAATGTGTAAATTTAGGTTTAAGGCTATTTTGCAATTTTCTTGTTAATAAAATGATACAACTTCACTTATATAATCAAAATTATTTCCCTAACTATTTGTATTTGCTACAGAATCAGCCCATCTATACCCAAATAAGCTGGGACAAATTGTCCCAGCTTATTTCTTTTTAACTTATATCGGCAAATATGTTTTTTTGCATAGCATTCGATACATTAAGTTTATCCGTTAGATCAATATGAGCGTATGTGTTAGCCGCCATTGTGATTGTACTATGACCAAGCCAATCCTGAATGAATTTCAAGTTAAATCCTAGCCTACTAATCAGAGTAGCACAGGTATGACGTAAGCCTTTCAATGTAATTGGTGGCAGATTGTTACGGTTAACAGATCTTAACATCATATCACTTGCCCTATGGGGTGTAATCAATTTACCCATCTTGTCAACACAGACATAATCATGATATTTATTATTGTATTTATCCAGATTGTTTTTTAAATTTTGTACCTGTTGGTCATATATAACTCTCAACTCCTCTTGTATAAACAGAGGAATACTCAATACCCTAT
>JBAQWI010000179.1:0-1513 GCA_049298835.1 Oscillospiraceae bacterium | reverse complement strand
GTAATACTGAATTGGCTTCTATACTGTCCCATATTAATAATCAGTCGCTAATTGAAGGAGTCTTTCCAAACCAGCTTAAAATTGCTAAAGTTGTTCCTGTATTTAAGAGCGGAGACAGTAAGCTAGTATCAAATTACAGGCCTATTTCTATATTGCCCACTTTCTCTAAAATATTTGAAAAAGTTGTCTACACAAGATTAGAAAAATATTTAATTGATAACGCAATTCTACATAAAAATCAATTTGGGTTTAGGTCAAAACTTTCAACATGCATGGCATTATTAGAACTCCTGGATAAGCTGAGTGCATCAGTTGATAACAAAAGCATTACTGTCGGTGTATTTATTGATTTGGCAAAGGCCTTTGATACAGTGGACCACTGTATCATGTTAAGAAAATTGCAGCACTATGGTATAAGAGGAATCCCACTCGAGTGGTTTAACAGCTATTTATCAAATAGGAAACAGTGTGTAGTTGTTGATAAAACTGAATCTGAATTTGTTCTGATTAAATGTGGTGTCCCGCAGGGTTCCATTCTAGGGCCAATTTTGTTCTTGATATACATTAACGATCTTAATTACGCTTCCAAGCTTTTGCAAACAATCATGTTTGCAGATGACACTAATTTATTCCTTACTGGCAAGTCTTTGCAACAAATTGAAACACAATTGAATGAGGAAATGCTTGTTATAAATGAATGGTTTAAATCTAACAAACTATCGTTAAACCTGACAAAAACTTCATATATTATTTTTGGCAACAAAACATATCAAGATTTAAACATCTTTATGCACAATACACGTATTGAACGCCAATATGATGCCAAGTTTCTTGGAGTTATTCTAACATCCAAACTAAATTGGAACAAACACATTGAAATAATTCTCAGTAAAACGTCTAAATGTTTAGGTATTATTTCTAAAGTAAGACACCTTATACCATTGCATCTAACAAGAATGTTATACTTAACCCTGGTTGAACCGTATCTGAGCTATTGCAATTTGGTCTGGTGTTCGCCTGGCAAATCTAGCATCCTGGAGAAAGTATTTAAAATTCAAAAAAAGTACTGCAGATTAATAACTTTTTCGGCTTTTAGAGCAACAACAAAACCTCTTTTTTTACAATTGAAACTATTGACAATTTATAATATATACAAATTTCAACTTGCCACTTACATGTACAGAATTCTCAATAGTCTCATCCCGGCTTTAGATCACCATAATTTCAAAACAGGCTCGACCATACATGATTACAACACAAGACATAAGAATGACTTACGCAAACCCCAATGTAGGACTGGACTGAGACAGAAGATGATCTGCTTTCAAGGTCCTAAACTGTGGAACATCTTGCCAGATAACATTAAGAATGCCCCTTCTCTCAGCACATTCAGGCTACGTGCAAAGTATTATTTTATTTCTAGCTAAAGCTTTTGTACTGTAATATAATATAGATGCTGATACGTTGACTGAGCTGAACCCCCCCCCGTGTCCTCCCCACATACAGACAAGGC
>JBAQWI010000178.1:0-6118 GCA_049298835.1 Oscillospiraceae bacterium | reverse complement strand
ACGCCTGCCTCTATCATCTGACATTGAAGTTAAATATCCCCTAGGCTTGTTCATGATAAGATAAACGTGTTCTTTTTTCTTCTCAAACTCAACAGTTTTTCCGTCGATTGTAATTAAGTCAATACTTGGATCAAGCTTTTGTCCAATCACCGCAGGATGTCCATTTACCTTAACCTTGCCCCTCTCAATTAGTTCTTCAGCTTTTCTACGTGAGCAAACACCGCTCTCTGCAATGATTTTTTGTATCCTTATTTTTTCCAAAATGCAATTTCCTCCTTTTATCGAATATTCTTCGATAAAAATTCCTTTATTTTTTTAATTAATGTTTTTTCCTTTTGTACTATATCAATTTTAACGTCTTGTGATGCAACTAATTCAGTCGTTGCAACAACATTACCGTTATAAAGATGTCTAATTTGACCTACTATGTCGCCTTTTTTGATTGGCGCATAATAAAATTTATCGGCATATATCTCTTTTATAAGCTTCATTTCCGGATTAACACAGCCATATGTTTTATCAAGCGGCATAACAGAAATTGTCTTATCTTTTGAACCGACAACGTTCAGCTTTATATTCTCATATGATGCTGTAATTTCAACAGGCTTCACAACAGAGAACCCATAATCAAGTAGTCTTGTGTGATCTTGCCAGTCATTTGACGCATCCAGCGTTACACAGATTAATGTGACACCATCACGTGTTGCTGCAGAGACAAGGCATCTACCAGCCTTCTTTGTAAAACCAGTTTTCACACCGATACAACCAGTATATTCCTTTACAAGCCGATTATGGTTTGCAAGATATCTAGTGTGTGGTGGATTTCCAAACTCTACTCTAGCTTTGTTTTTTGAACATATTGACAAAAAACGATCATTCCGTATCGCTGCTTTTGCAAGCAAAGCCATATCATATGCGGTAGAATAATGCTCCTCGTCATGCAATCCTGACGGAGTTACAAAATGCGAGTTGACCATTCCAAGCTGCGAAGCACGTTCATTCATAAGTTTAGCAAATTTTTCTACTGAGCCACTAATTTTTACCGCTGCGGCATTAGCAGAATCATTGCCCGAGCTTAACAACATACCATTAGCAAGAGCGAATAAGCTTGCTTTGTCGCCCTCAACCAACCCCATTGATGAACCCTCAACCTTGATTGCGTTAGAGTCAACGGTAAAAAGTTTGTCTAATTCTTTTTGTTCTACTGTGATAAGCGCAGTCATTATTTTTGTCGTACTTGCAATAGGCATTTGGATCTTTTCATTTTTCGAATCAACCACCATTCCAGTAGTCGCCTCAATCAATATGTAGGACTTTGCGGAAACTGCACCATCAATAGCGCCCACCCTAGGGGTAATTAACGCTGAAAATAGGCATACGCAAAGTAGGATACAACTAAATTTCTTCAACAAACATCACTCACTTCTTAATGCATTTGTTTTAAGTGTATGCGTGAGAGTATTTGTCCTATTATAATTTCAAGCTTAATATCGTTATAAAATTAACCTTATTTAGTAATATCAATTTGTTTCTTTGATAATGGTTTCTTTTGTAGGCTTTTTGAACAAGTCGGCAATTGATTGAATTACCTCAGGAACAAGGTTTACCATTCTGTCAGCAGTATTTTCGCTGTTGTCCATCTGCAAAATTTTAACCTCGCCATTGCAAACAACAAGAAAAGCTAGTGGTTGAATCGAAACACCTGCTCCACTTCCGCCCCCAAACAAATCTTTTGGTTGCTTTGATGAAAAATCAGAACCACCAGCAGCAAAGCCAAAACCCACCTTAGAAACAGGGATAATCACTGTTCCATCAGGAGTGGTGATTGGATCGCCTATAATTGTGTTAACGTCAATCATTTCTCTAATTTTTTCCATTGTAGTACTCATTAAACCTTGAATTGGATGTTCGTTCATTATTATTGCACCGCCTTTTTATTATTACAGGTTAAACCTGCTCTTTAACTTTTACACTCTTTTTATTTTTCATAGTATTGACAATTATCTTGACAATAATACCAATTGATGCGAAAAGCATATGCACAAATCTAAGTTTTACCTTAAATGAAATATCATACTTTGCCTCTCCAGATACAAAGTCTGGAGCAATATCGACTGATTTTATGTTTAGCTTAAATGTGTTGTCTAACACGCCTAGCAACGTGTGTATGGAAGCCGTAGCCACACCATAAGCAATGGCTGTTTGGTCCGCATCCTCGCACGCAACGGTCATACATAATTTAAGACTTGTTATCCTAATATGCTTTAACATCCTCATACTGTTTGGAAAAATTGACTTTATGAGGGTGATTGCAAAATCAAGCGTTTGAGATAAGCTTTTTTCATTTGCCTTTTTGTCGCTCACCTTTTTGCTAGCATCGTCTAGCTTTGAGGACTTTTTCTTTTTCTTAGTCTTTTCTTTTTCTTCAGCATCGTCTTTGTCAAAGTCAATACTTTGCTTGTACCCAAACGCACCAACTAAAATAGAAACCTCATCAGTGATTTTTACATAGATAGTAATACTGAATGCCAACAAAATCGCAAAAACTATGATGATGCCTGAAACAATATATAATGCTATCAAAAAACCACTCCTTGTTTAATTCAAATTACTCATCACCCAAAACATCATCTATCATAACTTGTCCACTTTCGTCAGGCAATGTAGGAAGTCCTTCAATTGATTTCATTCCGAAGTTTCGCAAAAATCCTGTTGTTGTCTTATAGGAGATTGGACGTCCTGGCACGTCAAGCCTGCCAGCCTCTTCAACCAAACCTTTTTCAACAAGAGAATTTACAGTTTGTGAACTGTCAACGCCTCTAATCTGCTCGATAAACGACTTAGTAACAGGCTGATTGTAGGCAATAATTGCAAGAATTTCCATTGCCGCATTTGAAAGAGGAACATTTCTTTTCATTTCCAATGCAGTTTTTACACAGCTTGCATATTCTACCTTGGTACAGAGCTGAAAACTGTCGTTAAGCTCCATCAACGAAATTCCTGATGTTTCTTTGTCATATTTATCCTGCATCGTTTTTAGTAATTTATACACGACATCTTCTTCAACACCCACTGCCAATGCAATTTTTGCAGTTTCAATTGGATCGCCGCTTGCAAAAAGGACTGCCTCAATTGCTGCACAAGTATGATTAATATCCATCCAGTTCACCACCTTCAATATCTATTGTGAAATTTTTGTTGAAGGTAACAAATTTATTATCTTCACTCATGCGTACACGTTTTGATTTGATAAGCTCAAGCATTGCCAAAAACGTGGCAACAAGCTCGCTCCTGTCATCTGCTACAAAAAAATCAGAATAGGCAACTCTGCCGGTTTTATAGAGTGTCTTTAAAACAAATACAATTCTTGATTCCACCGACACCAAACGTTTTGAAACAATATCCGTAAATGCAGTTTTTGGGGGTGGAAGTTTTCTTTTGGCTTTGCCAATTGCTATAATATATGCCTGCAATAGCTCATTGGGCAGATGATTTCTTTTATAAAGTCTATCTACAATTAGTAGCTCTGGTTGTCTTGTAAATAGCAATCCGCCTTTGCTGAGTAGTGCCATGCGCTGTGCCATGAGTTTGCAAAGCTGATATTCTAAAAGTTGTCCTTCAAGCTCACGTTTTAACTCTTCGCCTTCTTCGTGTTGAGGCAGAAGTGATACTGTTTTTATATACACAAGTCGTGCAGCCATTGCCAGAAATTCACTGGCAACTTCAAGATCTGCAGCTTTCATATTCTCAATGTAGTCAATATACTGTTCTAAAAGGAGCGAAATTTCAATATCATTGATGTGCAGCTTATGCTTTGAAATTAAATGAAGCATAAGCTCCAACGGCCCTTCAAAAACATCAAGTTTAAATAATAGCTTTTCCATCTGACCTCCAAATAATGCCTATTTAGATGATTTTTGCGATTATGTCAATAAATCCTGTTAAAAAGTTTATGATGAAGAATATAAAACCTTGTATCAATGCTAGTGGGACATCGATAATCAATCTAATTGCCGCAAATGGTCCACCTAACCTTGGAAGGATAAACAAAATACCTATCATACCATAAAAAAAGTACTGTTGATAACGTGCAAACCAGTTTTCCATTCTTCCATAAACGTGCATTGGCATAAAAATCGCAATAATCTTTGAACCATCAAGTGGTGGAATTGGAATTAAGTTAAATGCCGCAAGCATCACATTTATACTAACCATGATGTTAAGCACCTGCACCAAAATCATTGTAAATTGTGAATATGGCACGAAATTTGTAATCACTTTTGCAATTGCCATACAGACTGTCGCCAAAAGGATATTGGATACTGGACCTGCAAGCGCAGTAATTGCCATTCCATTTTTGCGATTTTTAAAATTATATGGATTAACAGGAACAGGTTTTGCCCAACCAAATCCAAAAAGTAAAAGCATTGTTGTTCCGATTGGATCAAAATGTGTAAATGGGTTTAGGTTCAAACGCCCCATATTTTTTGCAGTGGGGTCGCCTAATTTATTGGCAATATATCCATGCGCAACCTCATGGATAGGAAGTGCAGTGAAAACAACTACAAGACTTGCTAAAACGTTCATCATAATTGTTATTGGATCACCCGATAATAAACTCTGTAATATAATAATCAATCCTTTCGACACGATGGGATTTCACCCATATCGCATATAAAACTCCATATAAATAGCGCTGTTATTTTGTACGCTATAAAAATTTTAGCTAATTTCTTGCAAACGAATCATTTTCTTGTTATAATGCTTACTATGTCAATTTACTATTATAATGTAATTGTGTCAAAAACACAAGTAAATAGGCATTATTTAGGTGTAAATATAATCAATATAAAAGAAAATTTGAAAACCACTTGATTTTGTACGTGATATCTGATAGAATAATCATGTTAGACTTCTATTAAGTCAAATAATTCAGTAACATAATTGATTATTATATTACAAAGTTTATTTTCAAAGGAGGTGCAGATTATGGCAAAGTGTGATATCTGCGGTAAAGGTGTTTCTTTCGGAATTAAGGTTTCCCATTCTCACAGACGTTCAAATAGAACTTGGAAACCAAACGTAAAACGTGTTAGAGCTGTTGTTAACGGTACTCCTTGTCGCGTTTTTGCTTGCACCCGTTGCTTACGTTCAGATAAAGTAACCCGTGCCGTTTAAATCCTTATATCGGAAGTATCAAACCACTTGAGAAAATTTCTCAAGTGGCTTTTTCGTTTGTGCGTAATAAAAGTAACGTGTTGGAAAAATCCAACACGTTACTTTTATTTTAATTATCCTACAATTGTATCAATTGCATCTAATTCTTCTTTTAAAAAATCAAGGTTTTGGGTTGCTTTTACATTTTCCTCAATTTGTTCTACTCTACTAGCACCAATCAATGCAGAAGTGACTTTTTCATCACGAAGCACCCAAGAAAGTGCCATTTGAGCAAGAGTTTGCCCTCTTTGCCCAGCAATTTCATTTAAGGCATTTAGCTTTGCTCTAACTTCGTCAGTGATTGCTTTTTCTCCTAGACTAGAGTTTGCAAAGGTAGCACGTGAGCCCTCAGGAATTTCATTGAGATACTTAGTCGTAAGCAATCCTTGAGCGAGAGGACAAAATGCAATAGAACCAATTCCCTCTTTATCAAGAACTTTTTGCAATTTAGGTTCAATCCAACGGTTAAGAATGCTGTAGCTTGGTTGGTGAATGAGCAGAGGAATGCCAAGCTTTTTCATAATATCGGAAGCCTCTTGAGTTTTTTTATCATCATAGCTTGAAATGCCAACATAGAGTGCTTTCCCTTGTCTTACAATGTCAGCCAAAGCGCCCATTGTTTCCTCAATTGGTGTGGTTTCATTATAGCAATGGGAATAGAAAATATCAACATAATCAAGTCCCATACGAGTTAAACTTTGATCAATTGAAGCCATTAAATATTTGCGTGAAGAACCTTGAGAACCGTAAGGTCCTGCCCACATTTCATACCCTGCTTTTGATGAAATAATTAATTCATCACGATAAGGTTTTAGGCTATCCTTTAAAATTTTACCCATTGTTTCCTCAGCAGAACCAGGAACTGGTCCATAGTTATTTGCAAGGTCAAAGTGAGTAATAC
>JBAQWI010000177.1:0-2302 GCA_049298835.1 Oscillospiraceae bacterium | reverse complement strand
GTGTAGCTTGTGAGTAGCCTGTAATGCTGCCGCATTTTTAAAGAGCACACCAAGTGATGCACCTTTGCCTGTTCCCACAATAATTGCAGTAGGAGTCGCAAGTCCAAGTGCACAAGGGCAAGCTATTACAAGTATTGAGATGAAAATTGTAAGTGCAAACTCAATGTCCTGTTTTACAATCAGCCAAGCAAGAGCGCAAACGAGTGCAATTACCATAACCACTGGGGTAAACCAGCCCGATATTACATCTGCAAGGTGGGCAATCGGTGCTTTTGAGCCAGCCGCTTCCTCAACTAAAGATATAATTTTTGAAAGGGTTGTATCCTCACCTATGCGCTCAGCGAGGTAAGAAACACTACCATTTTTATTGATTGTTGCAGCAAAAACTTTGTCACCGATATGTTTATCAACGGGCATACTTTCGCCTGTCAACATACTTTCGTCAATGGAAGTTTCACCAGCTACGATAACACCATCAACAGGCAAACTTTGCCCTGGTTTTATAATTACTGTATCGCCAATTTTTACATCATCAACACTGATTTCCAGCTCAATTCCGTCACGGATAACATATGCTATTTTTGGTGCAAGGGACATTAATGCACGGATTGATTCACCAGTTTTGCCCTTACTTCTTGCTTCCAAAAATTTACCTAGTAGTATCAATGCAATGATAACACCGACACTCTCAAAGTAAAGTCTATGTGCCCCATGAGTATCGCCAAGCAAAATCTGAATTGTGGAATAAATGCTATATAAAAATGCGGCAGTTGTAGAAACTGCCACAAGGCTGTCCATATTAGGATGAAGCTTAACTAGACTTGAAAAACCATTCGTGTAAAACTTATAGCCTGCTAGAATAACAGGGATAACAAGCGCAACCTGCACGAGTGCAAACAGCGCCGCATTTTGCTCTGGGCGCAAAAAGTTTGGATACGGAAGTGTTACAAACTTTATCATAGGTGCCATCGCAATGTAAAAAAGTGGTATCGTAAAGACTGATGCAACAATTAGCTTTAGTTTTTGTATTAAAACTTCTTTTTTGCGGTTAATTTGTTCTAACTCAATTGACTTTGCCTTATCTACGACATAATAACCCGCAGATTTAACCGTTGCTTCGATAGTCTGTTTTGTTTGTTTTTCCGAATCAAATTCAATGGT
Organism: Oscillospiraceae bacterium; assembly: GCA_049298835.1. GTDB lineage: Bacteria > Bacillota > Clostridia > Oscillospirales > Ruminococcaceae > Paludihabitans. The sequence continues at coordinate 1,141 of JBAQWI010000177.1, read as the reverse complement.
TGCTTTTTCATTTGCAATATTTACTTCGGCAGATGTTACTCCATCAAGCTTAGAAAGTGCCTTTTGAACATTTGCAGAACAGGAAGCACAGGTCATCCCACCAATTTTAAGAGTAAGTTTTTCCACTATAATACCTCATATCCAGTTTCAATAATCTTCGCTTTTATTGCAGATATATCTACTTTGCTTTCATCAAATTTTACAACAACTTCATTTTTCTTTGCACTTGCTTTTGCTGATTTAACACCCTCAAGCGCTTCTAATGCAGTATTTACTCTGCCCTCACAATGAGCACAAGACATTCCGTTTACTGAAATTATTTCCTTTAACATATAAATTCTCCTTTTTATTATTATTATCTGTATATTTATACTAATTATTTATACTATACCATATTGGTATAAATAAAGCAAGAGGTCACTGTTAATACAGCGACCTCTTGCTTTTAGCCTGAAAATTTTTGTCTTAGTAATTTTTAGCTTCAATTTGGAAATATGATTGTGGGTGGTCACACACAGGACACACCTTTAACGCTTCAGTTCCAACGTGAATATGACCGCAGTTAGAACATTTCCATGTTTGAATTTCAAGTTTTTTGAACACTTTTTGATTTTCAACGTTATCAAGAAGTGCAAGATATCTTGCTTCATGCTCTTTTTCTATTTTTGCAACCTCGGAAAATAGAAATGCAATTTTATCAAAGCCCTCTTCTTTTGCCTCTTTGGCAAAAGTTGCATACATTTCAGTCCACTCATAATTTTCGCCAGCAGCAGCGTCTTTTAAGTTTGTCATAGTATCAGCTACACCGTCATGGAGCAGTTTATACCAAATTTTAGCGTGCTCTTTTTCATTGGCAGCAGTTTCCAAAAATAGACTTGCGATTTGTTCATATCCCTCTTTTTTAGCCTTTGAAGCATAAAAAGTGTACTTATTTCTTGCTTGTGATTCTCCTGCAAATGCGACAGCCAAATTGGCAGCAGTTTTTGTTCCTTGTAAATTAGACATAATAAAATCCCTCTTTGGTACAATATTAGCGTAGCTTGAACTGCTGACTACAGTTGGTTTACAAGCTATGCTTATTTATTTTATAATGAGAAGGTAATGGTCTGACGGAAACCTCTTTGAACTAAGCATCTAAATG
>JBAQWI010000176.1:0-4201 GCA_049298835.1 Oscillospiraceae bacterium | reverse complement strand
TCACACTCTTGCCTAAAATGGCTTTTGTTTTTTCGCAACCTAGCATTATTACAGCCTTAGTATCGAGTTTATTCTTAACTATAGTCAAGAACTCTGGGGCAACGCTTTCATGTACCAGCAGACTTTCACAAGAATTGCATACTGATGGACGACTAGTTTTTGCATTAAAAACAATCTCAGCAGCCATTTCCAAATCAGCAGATTCATCTACAAAAATATGGCAATTTCCAACTCCGGTTACAATCACAGGAATAGTTGAATCTTCAACTACCGCTTTGATTAAACCTGCTCCACCCCTTGGAATTAAAACGTCTAGATAGCCATTAAGCTTCATCATCTCCAGTGAGGTCTCCCTCGAGGTGTCTTCAACAAGAGTAATAATATCTGGGTTCATTCCACATTTAATTATAGCAGATTGAAGTAAATTTATCAACGCTATATTTGTTTCTATTGCTTCTTTACCGCCACGTAACATAACAGCATTAGAAGATTTTATGCAGAGTGAAGCGGCATCTACAGTTACGTTTGGACGTGACTCATAAATGATTCCAATGACGCCGATTGGGATACGTTGTTTCTTAATCTTGAGTCCATTTGGCAAAGTCTTGCCAAATACTATTACTCCAACTGGATCAGGTAACGCTACAATCTTTTTTATAGCATTTACAATTCCGTCGATTCTTTCCTCATTTAGCCTTAATCGATCAATCATGGTGCTTCGAACACCGTTGCATGAAGCATTTAACAAGTCCTTAGCATTCGCCTTTATAATTTCTTCCTTGCCTTCAAGTATTTCTTGTGCCATAGCCAAAAGCAGATCGTTTTTTTGCTTGGTTGTAGCATGTGCTATATCTGGTTGTGCAGCCTTTAGTTTATTTGCAAGATTTTGTATGTAAGACATTTTTTTGCGCCCCTTTTTAGTTTTGTTTAAATAGCGTACCAATGGTTTTGTTATCTAGCAAATCATATATGTTATTCGGGTTTTCACCATTGACAATGTACATCGGAATGTTTGCCTTCATACAAATTTGTGCGGCATGAAGCTTTGTAATCATCCCACCAGTTCCAAGAGATGAGCCTTTTCCCCCTGCAAGTGCAATGATGTTGTTATCAATTTCATTCACAACACTAATTAATGTTGCATCTTTATACTGTTTTGGATCCTTATCGTAAAGTCCGTCAATGTCGGACATGATGATAAGCAAATCAGCTCCAACCAATTCACTTACAATTGCAGAAAGCGTGTCATTGTCACCAAACTCTATCTCCTCAGTTGAAACGGTGTCATTCTCATTGACAATGGGAATAACGTTTAGATCTAATAATCGTGCAAATGTGTTGACAACATTTTGCTTTCTAGTAGAGTCCTCGATGATATCCCTAGTAAGGAGAATTTGTGCTGCGTTATGGTTGTATTCAGAGAAATACTTATCATAAATATACATAAGTTCGGTTTGTCCAAGTGCAGCACACGCCTGTTTGGTAGACATATCATTTGGACGCTCTGAAAGCGACAATTTGCCCACCCCAACTCCAATTGCACCAGATGTCACCAAAACAATCTCTTTGCCCGAATTTTTAAGGTCAGAAAGCACTTTAACCAAAGCCTCAATCCGCCTAATATTCAGCATTCCTGTCTTATGGGTTAAGGTAGACGTTCCGACTTTAACTACAACTCTATTTGCGTCACTCAATATTGACATTTGTGTCCCTCCAATTGTTATTTTGACTTTGTAAACTTAACACGATACAAAGTCGTTATTTCTTATCAGATTTATAATATTTGGTCAGCATATACAGCAAAGCTCGCCCTAATCTTGGGTATTACAAAAGGAATTGTAATTAATAATAAACAAAGCAGATAATACGGAAGAATGGTGAGCATTGCATATAGTAGACTATGTTTATTCTCTTTTGCCGTTTTTTGCGAAAGCACGAGTGCCTTAAAAGGATTGGTTCGAATTCCTTTTATATAAATATAATCAGTATAGAAAAAACCGATTACATAATAAATCGAAAATATAAGCCCTATAATAAACAAAACTATCATGATAACTAAGAGTGAACCCAATATAGGTCCTGTCGAAGTTTTGCCTATATCAAAAATAGATTTTAAAATGGCTGCAAGTATGATACTGGGCAGCATGGGAATTAAGAACGTCAAAAAGACAGCAATAGATCTGATAATGCAAAAATGCAATGCAGATAAATATTTTTTCAAATTTCCAAAATATGAAAAAGCCACTGTCGCAGGTAAATACTCCCCTTTGATGCTCTGATACCAGCTTTTTATGTTAAGCCTTAAGGGCGACAGCAAAAAAACAGTTAAAATAAGTGTTGCTACACAAGCAACAACGCTGTCTAAGGAAAAATCCTTTGTTATGTTGAAATCAAGCATAACGGTAGACAAAAACATCGCAACTATTTTCCCAATAAGATTGATACAGAGATAGGTAAGCACAACTACCAAAGTGAGTGCAATGCCTACACCAAAGTTCCCTTGAAGCTTCTGATTTGAAAGTTCTCGTGTTTTTGTTAGTAACAATCCTATCCCTCCTTCAAGGTATCATTTAATATTATAACATAACTAGTAATTTTTACACACTATTTATTTTAATGACTTACTCCTCTGAACCTATTCCTCTTTGATACTCCAGCATAATATTATCCTTGTCGCTACCGTATGGTATCGGCGTAAACACTTCAAAAGAATTAGTATTGCCCCAAAGCTGTGCATTTATCATAAGTGTGTAGCCTTTGCCGCTTTCTACCGCCCACTCTAGGGGAAGTCGTTTCGGGAGACCGCATAGCGCCAAAATAGACATAATAACGCCTGCATGGGTAACAAGTGCTGCCTCGCTAACTTGATCCTTCATCATATCCTTTATAACAAGGTCCAAACCTTTTACAACACGTTTTTTAAAATCAGACATTTTCTCCCCACCGTCTGGTGTGATTTCTTGATTACTTTGCACCCAGTCGACAAACTTCTGTGTACCATCAAGCTCTTGCATTGTCTTATTTTCAAACTCGCCAAAGGAATATTCCCTCAAATCAGCTACGGTAACTGGTGTCATATATGGATAAATCATCCTCGCTGTTTGAATTGCTCGTTTGAGTGGGCTTGTGTAAACCCTACCAACATTTGGATACTCAAACTCATCCATTAGGGATACTAATTCTGTTGCGCCTTTTTCACAAAGGTCTAAATCAGTATTGCCAATATATTTACCTTCAAAGTTTGCTGATGTTAAACCGTGACGTATTAAAAATATCTTGTATGTTCTCATAATTAACCCTCCCAATTTTTGTAATAATTTCACAAATCGCCCAAATTTTTTCGACAAAAAGCCAATAATTTCTCCAAACGGCTTTACAAATAGTAACTTATATAATATAATTTACTTTACGTTAAAGTTTTAGGAGGTCGTTCCATGATTGCTGATTTTCCACGAATACTTACGCTTCTACGGAAAGAGCGTGGTATAAGCCAAAAGCAAGCAGCAGCTGAATTGAATATTTCTCAAGCGCTGTTGTCCCATTATGAAAAGGGAATTAGAGAATGTGGACTTGAGTTTGTTGTCCGCACCGCTGATTTTTATGGTGTTTCATGCGACTATTTACTTGGTCGATCTCCTGAAAGAACGGGTGCAAAACTGTCTTTTGAGGATATTCCTGAAGCTGATGCACAAGGAAAAGAAAACACTTTAAAAGGTAGTATTTTACCTACCCTAAATAAAAAGTTGATATTTAACACCCTCAATATTGTGTTTGATATGCTCTTAACTATCAATGATAAAGAGCTTACAACCGAAATTTCAAACTTTTTAAACCTTTCAGTTTATCGTTCCTTTCGCATTTTGTACGGAATTAATGCGAAGAATGAGCAAACACTTTTCACTGTTTCGCCTACACTTGGAAAAGCCAAAGCACTCGCTGCCATGGCCATTTGCGAGGCTAACTCAACAATTAGAACATCGGAAATTAAGTCATCTTCCTCTGCTGTCACCGAAAGACTTTACATTTCCACCGAAACACTGGCAAAAGATTACCCGTTGTTCTCCTCATCATTGCTAAATCTTATCAAAAACTCTGAAAACGTTTTACATAAGTAACTAATAATATATTTTAACATTTTTTCCATAAAAAATAAAGCCTTTTTATTTTTTATGAAAAAAAACTCATAAATAGAGGTTAAGTA
>JBAQWI010000175.1:0-2877 GCA_049298835.1 Oscillospiraceae bacterium | reverse complement strand
GCGTACTGGAGACCAGAGTTAGATGCGAACCCGAGTCTCTCAGTGCCCTGCACTCCTTAGAATTAACAAAAACAGGAATAACAAATTGTTTTTCATAATCAACAGCATCCTGTTTGGCATACATTTTGTCATTTTCGACGACATGTTTCACCTCTGGTTTCTCATTTTTGTTTGTTTTATTGCACTGGAACGATTTGTGATTTGTCATACCACACGTCCAGCAACCAGTGTAACCAGGATTCAGGGCGGCAAAATGTTGCTTCTTGTCGCCCCCTCCTCCAGAAGAATTAGGAACCGAGGCCGCAGTGGCAGTCGGCTTGGCCGCTGCCGCTGTGGCCACAGGTTTCTGCTCAGGCACCGTTCTGGAATGCTGGTAATTAATCTCAAATTTTCCAGCATTTCCTCTTCTATTTAACTGTTTTGAACTTTGATCTGCATGTGGCTTGTGAGATCTCGATTCTAGGGTGCATTCGTAGCATGTGTCTGCATATGCTGCAGCCTCCCCAGAATCTTTAGGCCGTCTGGCCTCCACAAACTCTCTGACCACAGTCGGCAGACTATTTTTAAACTGCTCCATCACCATGACCTCTTTCAGGTTGTCAATGGTCAGCACATTGCTCGCTTCTAAATAATATTTCTGTACATCCTTTAATTTGTACAGAAATTGTGCGTACGATTCAGACCCAGTTCTATTCAAAGATCTAAACTTCTCTAAATAGAATCTGGCTGTCATGCGTGCAGATTTCAACAACTCATGCTTAGTCTGCTGATAATCCCTGCACACTTCAATTGGTAACCTTGCATAATGCGTCTTTAAATTAGAATTTAACAAACTAGGCAAAATTCTCGCCCAATGAGTTTCTGCTATATCATTTAACAAAGCAATTTTTTCAAAATTTAAAAAATACGTTAGAGCATCTTCCTGCTCCCCTTGAGCCGGAAGCTTGGAAGTTCTGTTGCTGGCATTGGAGCTGGGCAGCAGACTAGGATCTCCTCCATGGCTAGGTCCTTGTCTGGCTCGAAACAATTCCAATTCCATTTTCATTCTGTCTATCTCAGCTCTGGCCTTCTCTGCTTCAGCTCTGGCCTTCTCTGCTTCCGCCCGGATCAACTTGAGTTCCAAGCTATCCCCATTCTCATACTTCGCACCAGAATTCTCGCTGACAGATGACGCCACGTCATCTTCATCATCTGCATTCTCTTCGCCATGATCCACTTCATCATCATTCCCTGAGCCTGATTCATTTCTGGCTTGCGCTTCAAATAGCCGCAGCTTTTGAAGTATAGCTGGCTTCAGCAGCCCAGTTGTTTCCAGCCCTCTCTCCTCACATTTCTCTATCAACTGCTTCTTGGTCAGCTTGTTATATGACATCTTTGATAGATTTGCCGCAACAAGCAGGCAATGTAATATAATATTTAATGTACACTGACACAAGAAATAAGTACAATCAAATCAGTTTTGACCAATTAACAGACAATGATCGATAATACACAATCACAAATCGACAATATATTTATCAATTATACATACACTGTTAATCTCAATAATCATAACAATTATTACAATTGCATTTCAAATACAAAATGCAAAATAAACTGACTCGTACACAGAACAAGTTATAATATACACAGGAGCAAAGATTCTCACCCGGCTAATTTTGCCGCTGCAGATTCTTCTTCTTTTTCGTCTTTCAGACCTCCTCCTGCACTCCGAGATATCTTCCGGTTGCTGGCGTCGATTCCGGCTGTGCCTCACGCTTCCGTTTATCTTCGTCCAAGCTCCTGCTTGCCCTCGGTATGGAAGTTTCTTCAAATTAATGTCCTCGTCCTGACGGGATTTAATTGCAGTGAACTCCAATCCTTTGAATTGTTGCACCGAGTTCGTCCTGTTCAACTGGGTGACAATCTCAACATTTTATATATTTAGTTTCGATTGTTCCACACCCCTAATAAATCTTTCACATCAACGTATCTCAAATATCCGTACATAGAAAATCCTGTTTCGAATGTCTGTTATTCCAGTTGCTGGTTGCCGTTGTCGTTGTAGTTCGCAGGCGTCCCAACTGTCATCATGTTATATTAAAGGTTCACAAGGACCGATAATATATATATGGTGGCGCGGTGGTGTCCGAGCGATATAGGCTTTTCGGGGGCTAGAAGATCGCGGGTGATGTTAAAATGTTTGCCTGGCAACTTATGACCCGGTAACAACTTTATGAATGACGACAAACGATCCAACGTATACAGATTAAACACTTCTTTTTACAAATGCTATACGCTGAATATATAACAGGATAAAACTATGTACACGATTATTTACAACTGAGTCGAGCCCAGAGAAAAAAAACACGACTGCACTCTCCAAGTTCCCTTGCTCGAATCCCGCCTTTCTTTCTCCTTTCCTCCTCCCTGACGCTTCCACTGCCCTTCGACCCCACGCCATCTCATCCACCTTTCAATTCAGCCGGCCGACGGACCTTCGACCACGCCGCAGCAAACTTGCCCAGCAGCATATGACCTTTGGCCTGTGCTGTCGCCAGGCCGTCGCCGATCCGCCGCCCCTCGCTCCCTATTCCAAGGGTATCAGTTTCCCTCAGATCCTTCGGTTTCGCCAGTCCTGCCTCCCATCCATCCTAACTTTCCATTCACCTTTAACCTCTCATGTTGACATACATACACCAGAACATATAGTATGCGACATGCTCAGTAAATAAGCAAGTTATACATTATACAAATTAAAATATAAAAATACATGCACGTTACAAAGTTCCAAACTTATTATGTTCTAAGCAACATTATTAATATAAAACTTAGTTATTGACATACATATAATATAGAGTTTATCAAATTCCTTGAATACACAAGTCCACACAAAAA
>JBAQWI010000174.1:0-2217 GCA_049298835.1 Oscillospiraceae bacterium | reverse complement strand
TTTACATCATCGCTGGATGAATTAAAAAATTACTTTACATTCTCGCTGGATGAATTAAAAAGTAGAATAGCAAGAATGTAAATATTTTTAATTTATAGCATGAATACGAACAATACGATTGAAATTATCGCAAACAAGTAAATCACCTTCATTGGTCAGACATAAATGACACGGATAGAATTTTTTTCTGCTTTTATATGGATTATATGAAGCCACGAATGAACCATCAGTGCGTAATACTTGTACACGATAATTAGTTCTCTCTGCAACTACAATGAATTGACCATCTTCACTCACACATAAATCATCTGGAAAATTGAACTGACCATTACCATTTCCTTTGCTACCAAAACTACGTTTAAACGAACCATCAGATGATAGCACACATACACGATGATTGATTGAATCAACAACGTATAGTAAGTCTGTTGAAGAGTTGAAGCATATTCCACATGGAATAGAATATTGATTCGGTCCATTACCGTGAGTACCAACTGATCTCATTAATATACCTGATTTGATATCAAAGAAATGAAATCGACTATTAGCACTGTCACATACAACAAACTCATTTTTAGTTACTGCAATATGTGGATATTTAAATTCACCAGTAATTGAATATACAAGAGACCAATCCTTATCGGTATTAGATCTTGAGAATACATGCACTTGATATTTGTCTCCTACAAATAATAAGTTCCGTTTACTATCGAAACATAGTGAACTTGGATTTTTAATAATTTCAGATCCAATTGTGTATTTAAATTTTCCATCTGTAGAGAATACTTGAACTGTCTTATCAGATATAGCAATATCATTATCTATCATTGTTATACCAACCGGATTTATTTTATTAATAAATATGCTATATTCTACTTTAACATCCCCACTTGTAAATGGAAAAGAAGAATAATATTCTCCTATCTCAAGTAAAATCATTGGATGAAATAAACGATGTGATCCTGCTCTTTGAGTTGATGATAAACTTCTTATTTGATCATCTTCTAATTTTGCTCTCTCTATTATTGGTATTAATTCATCCTCTGTTTTCTTTAATCTTTCTTTTTGTTCTTGAGATAATGTATTATAGATTGAAATTGGAATTGGCATTAATAAAGAACTAACAAAAGAAGAAGGTAATCGTGATCTACTTCTTCTTGTTTTATTATCATCTTTAGGAGATCTTGATCTCCTCTTTGTTATTTTATTATCGTCTTTAGGTGGCGTTCCAAATCTAAATTTAGATCCTGATCTACTTCGTCTTCTCATTTATTTATTCTTTTTTTAATAAAAATTCATTAAAAAATTATTTTACATTCTCGCTGGATGAATTAAAAAATTACTTTACATCATCGCTGGATGAATTAAAAAATTACTTTACATTCTCGCTGGATGAATTAAAAAGTAGAATAGCGAGAATATAAAGATTTTTAATTTATAGCATGAATACGAACTACACGATTATTACCATTATCACAAATAAGTAAATCACCTTCATTATTCAAACATATATCACAAGGATACGATAATTGTCCATTACCATTTCCACGAGAACCATATGAAGTTACAAATGAACCATCATTACGAAATACTTGTATACAATAATTCATACGATCTGATACAACAACAAATTGTCCGTCATCGCTCACACACACATCACACGGATCTAACTGATTATCTTCACTACTAAAACTACGTTTAAACAAACCGTTAGATGTTAATACACAAATACGACTATTGCACAAATCACAAACATACAACGAATTTGAAGAAGCATCAAAAAACATTCCACTTGGAGAGTCAAATTTATTGGGTCCGTTACCAAGACTACCAACTGACCGTATAAAAATACCTGTTGTAATATCAAAAAATTGTAATCGATGATTGTCTATATCACTCACAACAAATTCATTATTAATCACTGCAACGTCATATGGAACGTTGAACTGACCATTTGCAATACCTCTTGATCCGATTGAGCGTATTAACATCCATTTTCCATTGACATTCGAAAATATATGTATTTGATGTTTACCACAATCTGCCACAAACAATAAATTTCGATTAATATCGAAATACAATCCACCAATTGATTTTGAGACTATACCAGATCCAATTACACATTCGAACTCACCATTTGCGGAGAACACAGAAAGCGATTTATGCTTTTTAGTTGAAGACACAACAAAGCGACCATCTCCCAATGATGTTATACCT
>JBAQWI010000173.1:0-2663 GCA_049298835.1 Oscillospiraceae bacterium | reverse complement strand
ATACTCCGAAGAATAACTGATGAACCCAACAATTCCAACGCATAAGAGCGTAATTCCAATACCGATTTTCCAGTCTGCAATGAAAGTCAAAACAACAATCATCAGCAATAAGAACACGATAATCAGGAAAGGAACCTTAATCTTGTCAGCCTTTATGAAGTGAGGAAGATTCTTTAACTTTTCCTTTATTTTCATGATAGCTCCTTTACTGAACCTACATTTTGCACTCGTACATTTTAACATATTCAGATAATAATAGCTATAATGCCCTTTCTGACGGGATTAGTTGGCATCTCAACGTCAAATTGAATGTTTCACGTGAAACATTCCCTCTGGATAATGTTCGTATTCCGGATAGCAGATTTTCTGAACGAGAAAGATTGTTGCTATGTTTTAGGCACTGAAAAGTATAAATTTCATCAGTAATGATATATGCTCGAGGCTGGATGGTTCGAACGTTCCCGTCCAGTCTTCATTACGCCATCGGCTGGATTGGATTATAATGCTGCATTTTGGATGGGAATTATCTACAAACAGATTTCGATGCCGTGAAAATCTATCTCTCAAAATAGTTACCATTTTCAGCCGAATGTAATTATTATTATAGTTATCAGTTGGTTGCGATTTCCTCTACTATCCCTTCAATAGTTCCACGTGGAACATTTATTGATTACCCTCTTCAATTTATCTTCAAATCCTGTGTACGTTTATTTCTTAAACGATGTTCCACGTGGAACTTTTACGCTCGCTCATGTTGGCTTTTCGATTTGATCTCTTTTGTTGCTATTTTTTTCAGCATAAACTCGCTCTCTTTCAACTTATTATTCTGTTAGCTTTTTTTACGGCAAACGATTTTTCGGTGACTTCTATTACTATTTCACTAATAATTTGAATAATCTAGCTATACGATGTTCTCCTATTTTTTCATATAATCTGCTGAATCCATTTCCTTGCTTGAAAATGGATTTTCATCCTCTCTATCTTTTCTCAGTTTCCTTTCTCTGTAGCAGCTCCTGTTCTTGTGGATAACTCCAACCATCCCCAATCTTTTTAGTTATGCACATTTTCCATCGTTACCCTGTGCATAACTAAATCAAATAGTACTTTTCATCCTTGCTACAATAGGATTTCTGTCATAAAATGACTTTGTTGATAACTTATTATCCTGATACTATTTATGACACCTTTATCACTGTCGAATGCCTGTGGACATCCTGTGCATAAGTCAGAGAAATTACGCCGATTTCTTTATATTCGTCTGAACATTTGTTTGATTTGTGTATTAATGAAATAATACCCTTTATTTTGGATGAATTTACTATCATTTTAATGAAAATTGCTGAATCCTGAAAAAGTCACCCTTATATCCGGCATTTAGTCATTCCTGCTCGTTTGCAAAATGCATGACCGAAGCCAGTTGATTTCAGTAAGAATCTTCTGTGGATAAAGTTCAGGAAATAGTTTTCCACATCCTTTTTTTTGAATATCCAATAAGTTCAGGAATCATCGTCATATCCTTTTGTGGATAATAAAAAAATATAATCAGCCTGTGTACAACCTAAGGATCCTTTCCAGTGACATCAACTGCGTCTCTGAAACCATCTCATTAATATAGTATGCAAAAGAGAATCTTTTGCTCTTCCAGCACGTGACTTAAATTTTGATACATCGCAATCGCCCAACCATCATATGGGGGATGATGCGTTGGTGTGAGGAGGATTCCTCTTTCTCGTCTTTTAGAAGGTAAAAATTACTCAATTCGTAGAAAAAGTATCCCTTAACTCGAGTAGTTTCGATTAGCCTGAGTGAATCATTGCTTTCTTATTTCATGAATAACTTGGGATAATCCATCTTTTCAATTCAGCTGCATCTCAGGAATATACAGTCTGAACGGACACCTGCTACTGTGACGCTGACATATTTCGAATAGTGTCGATCTATTTTTATCTTTAGATATGATGCCTGCCATTACTGTAGATTTGCGTGTGCACTTTTTCCAGGCCGAGACCTGATCATCTGGATCCACTAATTAGGTCTACGGCTATGTAATATATGCACACCCGGCAACTTTTGGCTCAATAAAGTTTGATAGCTCCTGATGCTAAGTCCTCAGATTCTCTGTAATATATACTGGAAAGAAACTTATCTCTTGGTATATTCCTGTCTGTTATATAGCGTTTAAGATTAACGGGGAGGTCTGTCGCTGCTTTATGTTGTCTGGCCTCGAGTATCTGCATCTGATGTTAGATGTGTGTGAAGCGGACTTGTGCAATCTCCTTGATGCCGATTCACTATTTTTCTGACTCATTCATTCTTGCTAATTTTTCCCATTCGCCAGCGGGCCTTATATCATTGTATCTATTTGCTGATCGGGATAACCACAGGACGGGTGAGGGGAGGGCGGAATCCTACTTATACTGGATTATATGTTTTAGGCATTCCCCGACAACTCACTTCTTCCTGCTTTCAGAAATGTTTTCTTTATGAATGAAGCATACGCGATCAGGCAATGGCATAGATCCGCAAATGATGCGTATTTAGCAATCCTACTTTTAATTATTGGGAGCATTACTCCCTAAGAAAAATCTCTCAGTAACGATCCGGAACTTATCATGCATCAAAAACAGCGCTAAAATGTTCCACGTGGAACATTTTAGCGCTGT
>JBAQWI010000172.1:0-1823 GCA_049298835.1 Oscillospiraceae bacterium | reverse complement strand
AATCCAGAAAGACCGATTTTCACTTGTAGGAATGTAGCGCCCGCACTGATTGCAGCTACACTTGCGGCCACTGCATTTAAAACGTTGTGCTTTCCTGGTACATACAGGTCAATGTTACCTAAGTTTACTCCATTGTGCATAAGGTCAAAACTTGCATGAATTCCTGCATGAAAAACTATATTTTGTGGATAATATTCATTTGTATCGCTGTACCCAAATTTAATTACAGGCTTTTTTGTGTCCTCAATTGCAAGTAAAACCTCTGGATCATCTCCGTTTGCAATAATCATTTTTGTTGTCAGATCACAGAACTTTTTAAATGACAAGATAAGGTTCTCCATTGTCTTAAAGTAGTCCATATGATCCTCGTCAATATTTAAAATTACTGCTGTATCAGGGATCAATTTTAGAAATGTATCCACGAACTCACAAGCCTCACATACCATTAAATCACTTTTTCCGGCTCTTCCATTCCCACCAATTGCAGGTAACTTTCCGCCAATTACCGCTGTTGGATCAAGCCCTGCATCAAATAGAATTTGAGTTATCATTGAAGACGTTGTTGTTTTTCCATGTGTTCCACTTACGCAAATAGCATTAGGATAGCGTCTTGTAATCACACCTAGTATGATGCTTCTTTCAATCACAGGAACACCACTTGATCTTGCCGCAATCAGCTCCTCGTTATCTATCATAATTGCCGCCGTATAGATAATAAGGTCTGCCCCTTTAATATTGTCAGCAGATTGCCCTATCATAACAGGGATACCAAGATTTTTTACAAGCTCTAACGTGTCTGAAGAATTGTTATCTGAGCCTGTTATATAATATCCCTCAGAATGTAGTATCTGTGTAATAGGAAACATTCCCGAGCCGCCAATGCCAATAAAATGAATATGTTTTTTCCCATTCAGAATGTCTTGATTTATATCCATAGGTTAAATCCCCTTTATGTTATATAATATTTAGCCTTACAAAAAGCTACCCTTTGATAGTTGCAAAAATTTTGTACATATCTATTATATTGCAAATAACCCAATAAATAAACCATAATTTAAAATTATTTCATTATTTTACGGATTTATTTGAATAAGTGAATTAATTTGTGACCAATATACTTTTAGACAACTTGCATTCATTTTTATTTAACATTTTTTGTTGAGGAAACGGAGTTATTACATGAACATAACAGATATTAAAATTAGGAAACTATTATCAGAAGGCAGACTACGGGCAATCGTTTCAATTACAATTGACAACACAATTGCACTTCACGACATCAAAATTATTGAGGGTCCATCAAGATTATTTGTTGCAATGCCGAGCAGACGAGATGACAACGGTATTTTTCGGGACATAGTCCATCCAATTTCTGTAGAAGGCAGGGTAGCTATCGAGGAGATTATCCTAACTGCTTATGGTAACTATCTAGCGGAACACGAAGACAACCTATATGATCAATAAGTAAAAGATAAGATAGTAAGGATTTCACTTTACTATCTTATCTTTTTTTGTGTAGGTTAGTTGTTTTATGTCTACTTGGGATTTGTTTTAGAAAACATAACGGTGATTGCGTGCACCGAATCGTATTCCTCCAATTTTTTGGTATCGTTGAATGCATCCATCCCACATGACGTCATAGAATACTTACTGCTTTTGCACAATATTCCAAGTGGTATGGTTTGTTCAGCTACTATTTCAATAGGGTCATGTATCCATGTATCAGTCATTGCCATAGCTTCCGTTTTATAAGGAATGCTTGCGCTATCACTTTCAGGAGGCGTGCTAATGGAAGTAATTCCCGTGTCATCTTGTATCGATAT
>JBAQWI010000171.1:0-2081 GCA_049298835.1 Oscillospiraceae bacterium | reverse complement strand
TTCCAGTTTGGAAAGATTCTGCTGCTGTTCTATTCTGGCTAGCAAGAAAAGACCAACTTGTAGCTGCTGATGCTACTGCTGAGTTTGCTAAAGCTGGCGAAGCTGTTTCTACATTAACTCCAACTTTAGAAAAAATTAAAGCTTGGCATGACAAAGACCCTAAAAAGAACTTATACTCAGAGGGTAACACAGCTCCATACAACATGAATAAAGCTGGATTACAAGGACACAATAGTGGTTGGGATGAACTGTCTTCTGATCTACGTATTGGTGTTAAGATTAAAGCTGGTAACAAAACTGTTCAATCTTACTACACAGACCCTGCTTACATCGCTGACCTAAAGGCTATGAAAGATTGGGCTGACAGAGGTCTTTCAAATGGTCTAGTTGCTCCAACAATCGAGCAAGAGCCACAAGCAATTACAGTTTCATGTGCACAAGGCTTTGACGGTGCACAATTTGTCGAGTGGGGCGGACCTATTAAAGGTTACGACACTATGATTCAAAAGAAATCCGGTCCATTCCTAACTTCAGGCTATATTCAAGGCGGAATAAATGTTATTGGTGCTGGTTCTAAAAAACCTGAAGCAGCTCTAAAATATATGGAATATTGTAGTTTAAATGCTGAATATAGAAATATGCTTGCTTACGGTATCGAAGGTACTAACTGGAAACAAGAAAATGGTGCAGTTGAAATTTTAACTGGCCAAGATTGGGCTCCTGGCACATTTTCTCAAGGATCATTTGATTTGCTTCTTCCTGGTAAAGGATGCCCTCCAACAATGTTTAAAGATGTTTGTGAAATGACTAATACGGCTACAGCATCAGCTTTACTAGGCTTTGTTCCTACTACTGAAACCATCACAAATGAAATTGCTACTTGTACTTCTCTAATTCAAGAAGTATTTAGAAATCTACAATGCGGCGCTGTTAAAGATGTTGATGCTGAGGTTACTGGACTTCTAAAGAAACTTGATGCACAAGGATATCCAAAAATTATTGCTGAATATCAAACACAAGTTGATGCTTTTCTAGCAGCTAAAAAATAACAAATAAATAATTACACTTTAAAATACTGACTGCACAAAATAGTGCATACAGCCAATAACAGTGGATACTGAATATAAACCTCCTAAAGCCTCCTATTGTAGAATAAATCTACGAATGGAGGCTTTTGTTGTTTTATAATTACATTTTAAATGAATACAAAAGTTATTGCTTAATCAAAGCCTTTTTGTTTAAGCTCTCCGTAAACTTTTTAATTTCTATAAAACACTTTATTGCTAGCTATGTTTTCATTTTTTTGTTAAACGAAATGTATCTGGTTATTTCCTTCATATTTACCAATTTATATTAATATAGTGTTGATTATTGGAAAATAAATTATTGACTTTGCACTATTCATGGTGTAGAATTAGAAAAAAGCAAAAAGATTACAATTTTTTTGTAAAATATTATATAAAATTAGCTAAATGTTATAAATGAATAATTTATTTACCCTTACTTATAATTCTGTGAAAAGAATAAGTTAGAAACCATACATAGCAAAACTTGTTGCCTATTGGCGTTTGTATGGCACTTGTTGCCGTAATAGCAGTTCCTATCGCTTGGCTCATATTCGTTCTTTCAAAATTACTTTGTTTATGTCTAACAATCAGCGCAAAGACCGGCTAATCAAATTGCATTTGAGTCCAATATTGTTTGGATTAAATAATATTTAAAATTTAGGAGGATTTCATTTATGAAAGGTAAAATCAAAATTTTATCCCTGCTTCTAGCTTTGACTATGGTGTCATCAATGTTTGTTGCTTGTACTGGAAATCAAACACCTGTTGATGAAACTAGCAAACCTGTTGCGGAAAAACCTGCAGAAGTTACTGAAATTAGCTGGTATGCTTGGGGTCACAGACCAAATCAGAATGCACCCGTAGAAGCGGCTTTGAATGAGAAATCAGTAAAAGACATAGGAATTAAAGTTAATTTTAAATGGCAAACTGGTAATGACGAAAGTTTGAGAACTACTCTGGGCGCAGGCGATAGCGACGTTGACGTTGCATTTGCTTGTGGATGGTTTGCTGACT
>JBAQWI010000170.1:0-36840 GCA_049298835.1 Oscillospiraceae bacterium | reverse complement strand
AACTAATTCACAGTTTTCTTAGATTTGAAGCTCCTGAAAACGTGGCTCTTTTTCAACTTTTGCGTAAACTCCAAAAATGACACAATATATTAAATAGTTTCTTTTGGTGTGTAGGCAAAAACTCTGGATTATACGCCTTATTCTGTATCATAGCTTACTGTTACTGAGAAAATCCGCCGACAAAGAAAATCTCCAGCTTAGAGTGAGTCTGACCACAGTCCCTACGGCGTCCTGTCTACTTTATTGACTATGATCCACTGTAAGGCACAAAGTGCATTATTTTTAACGAAAAATGTTCTTAGTATGTTTGTATTTAATAAAATATTACATTATATTGCAATGTTAATGTTTAAAAAAAAATAAAAAACACCGACAAACATAATGTTTACCGGTGTCTACAATTGGTGCGAGAGAACTCATACACTTAGTATCCCTACTTTACGATAATGGGATAATTGTTATGCGAGGTGTTGTTATAAGATAACTTGTTAAATTTATATATTTACATTTAAATTATAATATGCATATATACTAAATAATAATTTGGTTAAAAATACGAACTGTATTTTTAACTATAGAGGAATCCTCTAATTCTAAAGTATCTTCAAAAGAATTAAATAGTATCTGATTATCAATTGGAGATTTTATCATCTGATTATATTCAATATCTTTAAGTCTTTTATAATTTATTTTATATGATTTTGTTACATTTTTAAAGTATGAATAAATATTTTGAAGATTTTCTTTATTTTTAAAAATATATTCAAGTGTTATTTTTTGAATGTGCACAGATTTATTTTTTAATTTCATCCCTATAAATCCAATAAGGTAATAAGGTATAGGAGTTCTTTTATCCTCGCTTAGTTTCTTGTCCTTTTCTGCCTTTAGGAATAATAGATATATATTTAAAAAATCATCTGTAGTTAGTCCACTATTTTTTATAAAATTAGTAAGACTAGCATTAATGGGGCTGTCTAATTTTAGAACTTGACTTTTTTTGCTAAACGCTTTATCCCCACCTTGATTAAATGCCAAAATAACTTGGAGGAATTTTTCAAGAGGAATAATAACATCATCTATTTTATCAAATTTAATAGCAAATAAATCTTCATATGTAGACAGTAATGGCCTAAACTCATTAAACTTTTTTTGACTTCTAAACTTATAACTATCACTTTGCTTAACAGAAAGTAGAAATCCTCTTTTTTCAAGGTCTCTTTGCATATTAAAAAACAAAGCTTTATTAGCCTCGAAAGCCTTCTCATTAATGGAATTTTGGCTGTTATTGTATTTCACAATGTTTTTATATAATGCCTCGTGTGATTCATTCCCCTTATCTAATATCAACAATTTCAGCATAACAAATGTGTCTTTAAATTCACTAATAATGTCATCATCTTTGCATTTACTAAGTACCTCATAAATTGTATTGACGGTTTGGCAGCCATTAACTATCTGAGGATTTTGTGCTATAAACTTTCTATTGTAAAATGAGTTGTTTGTATTTTCTTTTTTTACACTATCGCAAATAACCGTTATACCATTATTATAATAAAAAAAGTTTGCCCTATCTTCTGAGTTTTCTAGCGTTTTTGCAATTTTAGAATTTATGCCTTTATTGCCTAAATATTCTCTTATATTTTCAGCAAACAAAGGATATTCTTTTTCTTTAGATAATTTAATAATCTCATAGATTTGACTTACAGGAGTAAGTATATACTTAGCCTCGATTAGGTTCGGCAAATTATAATTTTCTTTATTAATATTCAAAAAAGTTCCGTCATTAACAGTATAAAAGGCGCATTGAAATTTTTTTGTATCCTCACGTCTATCCTCATAAAATTGGTGTTTAATATCTGATAAATAAAAAACACTTGCATCAACGTAGCACTGCAATTGTGGGTCAGTATTTTGATACTTTGCAAACATTGTAGTAACTGTTTCATCTTTCAAATCATTAGAAACGTACATACATAAATGAATTCTAAAATCGCTATCACCTTTGTATTTATTGTAAATATTCTGCAAAGTTGATGACCTACTGTAGTTACCATTCTTTAATGCGTTTAGAGGTCTAAATAAAAAATCCTGTTGCACATAATTTCTGTTCACGGGTGTATATTCAGAATAATATTTATTTTGTATAATAAATAATTCTTTAGCCTCTTCAAAATAAACAAAACAATCTATTCCACAATCGCAATATTCTGTGATATTTTCATCTACTACTTCTTCGTCTATATTATATAGTTTAGTTAATATCCAATAGTTAAAAGTATATTCTTCTTTACCTAGAAACGGATTATATTGTTGGTATGACTTTTGAATATACTCTATATCCTCAATAATTTGTTGTTTAAAATTACCCATATTCATCTTGCCTTTCTTTCTGTTAGTATATCTTGCTACCATATACCATATATTTCAACTTCATAAAATGGAACCTTCCTTAAATACTTTTTTAGATTTGCTGTTTAATTTTAGAATATTTTTAATATTGTTAACTGCCTCTTTCTCATTTAGTGTTTCACATTGCCTTTCGATATTTGAAATACAAGACTTTAATTTCTTTTTATGGTCTATTGAAAAAACTATACCCGTAAAACTATTTAGAATATTACAAAACTCAATTATGTCAACTCTCTTTTGATTTTTCAATAATAAAGCTTCAATTATTAAAAACGTAGCTTCTCTCTGATTTTTAAAATATTCAAAATGTAATGATTGTAACTGTAATAATCTCAAAAGATACTCTGAACTATTATCCCTTAGGTTTGTTTTTAAGGAAATTTTATTTAAATATCTTCTGCCATTATTAACTGATTTTAGAATAATAATACTATTTAATAAATCACCGTTATAATCGCTTTGATTTAATAATAAATCAATAAAAGTGCAAGGATCTTCATAGTATTGTATTTGGTTATTTAAAATTTGAACTATTTGATTTTGAAATACTTCGGTAAGTTGATTTAACAATTTGAACAACTCAACGCTAGTAGACTCTTCTAACTGCCCTAACTCATCAAATGTATTCAGCACATCTGAACTCATTGTTTCTATTAAAACGATAGATAGTAATTTTTGTTCATATTTCTTAATATTTGTTTTATCCTTTTTGATTTCAATCTCCATATTTTTTAGTGCACAGAAATAGTCCTCATTCAAATCATGTTGGGGTTCGTCTGATAATAAATTTGTAACAATTATTTTTTTTTCACTTTCAGAAATACTTTCCTTAATATATCTATATGCTTTTATCGATAGGTTAATATAGGTTTCATTGGTGAAAATGTCGTTGAGTTCTTCGATATAGCGTTGCCTTTGAGATTGTTCTATGAAAGAAAATGCAACTCCTAAAATTTTAACTATGCTACTTGACCAGTCTGTATAATTTGAAGAATGTGAATAAAAATAATCTTCCAATATGTTTAGTAATCTGCTTAATGATATTTGAGCCTCTTCGTATGGAATTAATATTTCAATTATTTCATAAGCCTTATCTATAGCTTCAAAATCATCTGTAGAATAATTGGTATATGTATCAATATTATCCATCAAGTCTGACAATTGAGCTTCGGAATAATTATTAAGTGTTTCTTTGAATAACTTAATATTAGCATTATCTGTAAATAATTCTTTGTTAAAATTTACAATTACATTATCTAGCAACTCGAATTTATCCTGCTGAGCTATTGCATTCATAATCTGATCTAAGTGTTCAAATTTAAAAAGTGCACATAAAAAAGTATTGATTTCTTTTGAAAGGCTGTCTATCATCTCAAACTGAATTTTATTTGCAAAATTCAAAATTCTATTACTGTTTTCTTTAGTAATTTCTATTTGTAAAAAACATTGCATAATTTGCTTCTTACTTTCATCTGAAATTATTTCCTGTTCATCTTGATTATCTTTTTCGGCTACAAATTCAGTAATGAAGTCAAATAATTTATCAACGAAATAAAAAATTCGTAGAAGAGGAGAAATAATAATAATTAACTCATTCCGTCTTTTTTGTTTGCGATAGATAGAAATGGTATGAATAAAAAGATTCCATACTTTCTTGCTACAGCTTTGTTCATTTATTAATAATATGACAAGTTTCTCTAAAACTTTTACATCAATAAATTCACTGCAAATTTCTTCGGTAGTTTCAAACTCTAAGCTTTCAAATAGATTTAATAGAGTAAGATCTTCAACTTCTTCAGAATCAACAAAATCATTTAAAGCCTCTTCTTTAAATATCTTTAACGTTGCAGAAGATATGCATTTAAATTTTTCGATTATTGGACTGATTTCTTTATATAATTCAAATTCATCATCATCACTATCAACATCTACGTTTATGTCATGTATTTTCTCTTGAAGGAGTTTTTCTAATCCTTCATTATCGGTAGCATCCAAAATTATATTAATAATATTAACTATTTTAACACCTTTTCTTTCATCTTGATTATGCAACCCAGAGCTTATAATACTTTGTGAAATTGTATTTGCTAATTCTTGCTTAATGCCATCTATATCTTTATATATTTTTAGTAGCCCTAATAGATACTGTCTTACAATATAATTTTCTTCTCCATTTTGTAATTCTTTGATTATTATTTCAATTGGATTTTCAAATTCATTTAAATAACGAATACAGTCTTCGTCCGCACTAGCCAATAGTTCAAAGAAAGATTGCGCCCCATTTCCCAAATCGGAATAATGACGACTTGAAGATAAATATAGTAATGGAAGTAAGTTTTTAAATTCAATATATTCTTTAGCATTCAGAAAATGTATTAACTCTTTTATTTTAATTGTCTTAGTACCTTTTAATTTTAAATAAATTGCAATTTCATCTTTTGAAAGCAGTTGCTCACCCTCTTTTATTTCGCTTAATTCACAGTAATCTTTGTTAATATTTATTATATTTTTCAATAAACTTGGATGCTCAAAAAGCTCAATATAAAATTCATTGTAATCCGCTTGAAGAACTGCCAGTTTAGCTATTTCTTTAATAACATCATCAGTTAGTTCAACTTTTAGAATTCCTCCACATCTAGCATTTATTAATTGAATATTGGTAGAAAAAGTATTTATTATTTTCTTTATTTGTCTAGGTGTTGTGACATAGTAGTGTATTAATATTTGAATAATGTTATTTTTAAAAAAAGATGGAGTATTTACATTACACAACTCTGTTAATCCGCTAACTTGATTGCAAATTTCCAGAGCATATGGAACTCTATCCTTGTTTAAAATTGGTGGCAAATATAATCTAAATTGAAACAGCTTATCAAGTATAAGATCACTTTCAACCATATCATAGCCATCAGATGGATTACATTTTTTACTTTTTGACAATGCTGTTTTAATGATTTCTTCGTCAAAAGGTACAATAAATATACATTTGGGGAAATCAACAAATCCTTTTATTGCATCTAATGCCTCAACCATTTTTGGTGTATTAAGTCTATCCAAATCATCTATGATACATATAAATTTTTTTAGCTTCGGTCTTTGTTTTAACTGTGCATCCAATTTATGTTCATATTCTTCCGTAGAGGTGATTGGAACTTTAATTTGAACACCATCGAACGGCTTGTTTGCTATTGCTTTAACAACATCCTGAGCAATAGTAGACAAAGTGGTAATGCCAAAGGTTACAAAAAACACAAATAAATCATTAAATTTTTCGGGAGGAAATAGTCCAGTAAACTGTGTAGCTTTGAATGCTATAAATAATAATAAAGCTGCTACTGCTGCTTTTAGCAGTGCCCATAGCAATGGTACAAAAACCGAACAAAAATCACTAATAAATTTTTTCCATCCGGTTTTTCCATCATCTTTTTTAGTAAGTTTTACATTGTATGAATAAATCTTACTAAAAAATTTATTTTTGTCTATTTCTGCTTTTCGACCTGTCAATCCTTCATATGATTTTATTAAAAAGATATTTCTCAGTGCTTCTTTTTCATATTTCCACGCATTAATAGTGATGAACTTATATTCACCATCTTTTATATTTTGTTTAAAATCTTCTCGCACAAGATTTATTAATGATGATTTTCCCAATCCCCATTTTCCAACTAAAGCAACATTAAAGGGTGGATCTTGACTTGAAAGCAGCCTCCTTAAAACATCAGAGTAATCCGTATAATCAAAAAAGTCTTCTTTTTTCTCTTTTAACGCATTGTCTTTAATAAAAAAATTGTCATTTTCAGTATAGCCTTCAGGCATTATATAACCCCCCATAAATATTTTTAAACACATTAAATACTTATATATCCATATTAATCCAATTAACATATAGTTTACACTAAAGCTCTCACAATATCAACAAGTTTTACATATTTCTCCCATAGACGACAAAAAGCCCACTCTTTACGAGTGGGCTTTCTTCATATCATCTATTCTATTTTTTTACTCGTACCATACGCCATAACCAATCTTACGCAGGGCATCTAAATGCACTTTGACGTCTTCCCTGCCTTTGGTCTGCTCGTTAAATGCGCCAATACACCACTTACCTAGTTTTGTCGGTGTAGGTGGTACTGAAACAGCAACTGCCTTTTTACTCAATCCCAAGGCTTTAGCGATGCCCCTTGCAATTGCTTGTCCTGTAGCTTTTTGCTCGTGAGCCTCGTCTATCTTTTTCGCCTCGCTGTCGGTAGAGATAAAGCAAGTTTCAAGCAAAATCGCAGTAGCTTTTGTCTGCCTCACGAAACCAAAGTATGTACTCGCCTTGTCGCCTCCATCATCAATACCATTACTGCGTTGAGGGATGCCAAGTGTAACAGATAACTCTTTGCAAATGCTATCAGCTATTGACTTACCTCGTTTGTCATTAGGGTAATAGTAAGCCTCTGTGCCATATGCAATGCTTGTGTGGGCATTAAGATGTGGGGCGATGATAATATCGAAACCGTTTTTGTTTGCGTGTGCGATAATCTCTTGCAGTGACATTGAGGCATCTAAATTAAATACAAATACTTCACACTCATAACCTGCCAGCTCATCACGAGCAAACTCACAAAGTTTCACTGATATTTTATGCTCCTGTAACCCTAATCTGCTGTTAATGGCTCCTGGATCATATCCGCCATTTGCACCCTCGCCATGTGCTGCATAAATTGCAATCCATATTGTTTTACTCATGCTGTTTTACCTCCTCAATTACATCCTCAATTACTGTCTTATCCTCAACCTGTTTTTTTATGTACTTTACAAGCTTTAGTAAAAAGCTAGGCATAGGCACACCGATATCGGTGAGGTTTTCGAGAATTGATATAATCTCATTTATGCATAACCATATTACAATCAACGCACATATCATGCCAGCCAAAGGAATTGCATATCCCATCTGCCCCACTAGATAATTTATAAAGCAGTCAATGCCCCAGCCAACTAAAACAAGTATCCATAGACACAGTTTTTTGCCTATTCCTTTAATACTGCGTTTAGAGGATACTTTAGACCCTCTATGTTCTGCTGCTATAAGACCAGTTACATAGTCTATGATATTTGCACCAAGCATTAACAAACTGCCAACAATACCGCAACAAGGTTTACCATCAACACCAAGCCCCATATTTAGTCTATAGTCACTTATCATAGCAGCAGTGACTTGATCCGTATTTGCTGGAATAGTAACACTGTGCAATCCAAGCTCATAGATACCACCCTGCCTTGTAAGCCCTGCCTCAATAGTGTTTGCAGACCGCTGCTTATTGAATATACCAAACACAATATCCGAACCAGTTACATCAAGCCTTAGCACGATATCGTTAACCCACCCAGCCTGTAAAGTAATTGTTTCAGGCTCATATATAAAGAAATAAGCACCGTCAATAAAAGCTAGTCCATTGTTGATAGTAATTTTAAGCCCCTGTGCAACGGTTGCACACAATGACGTCCCAAGCTGAGTTGTCGGAACAATTACTCCAGTTGTCGATTGTCTTATCTCAGGCACAATTCCATTTGTAACAAGAATAGAAAACGTTGTCCCTATAATTATTAGTAAAGAGGTGTGGAGTAAAGTGCAAGTTAGATTACATGACAATACTAGAAAAGCTGTAAATAAAGCTACCACCGATTATTGCCTTAGTGGTAAAATCTTCTGCGGTTGCTGTGGTGGTGCTATGTGCGGAAATAGAAGAAAACAAATTTATTATTACTACGATTGCTCCAATAAAAAAAGACTTAAGAACTGCGACTCTAAAGCTGTCCGTAAAGATCTTATTGAAGCTGATATTACAAGAAAGATCAGAGCACTACTTCAAGCTAATGAGATTAATAATGTTGCAGATAAATTATATCAATCTATGCATGGCATAAATGATAGTATCTCTCCCCTACGCAAAACCATTAAAGTTGAATTAAGCAGAGTGGAGACTAAGATTGAGAACATCAACAACGCTATTGCCGAGGGAATATACTCTTCATCCACAATATCAAAGCTTAAAGAACTAGAAGAGCAACAAGTGCAGTTGTTTATGAGACTTGCTGACTTGAGTAAGAAAAAGGTAGAGACAACAAAATCGCTATCAGAAATAAAATCAGTTCTAAAATATGCACTGACTCATTCCGATAGCGATAAAATGTTAATTAGTATTTTCGTTGAAAAGGTTATTTGCTTTGAAAACAACGAATATGAAGTTATCCTCAACCCTTTAGGCCTTGACTTAAAAAGTAGGGATACAATTGGTGCGAGAGAGGGGACTTGAACCCCCATGTCATTGCTAACACTAGCACCTCAAGCTAGCGCGTCTGCCGTTCCGCCACCCTCGCATTTAATTGTTATAATATTATAGCAATTTCGGGCTGTAGTGTCAAGTCTAAAACAAAGTATTATTTAATATTACTGTAGAAAATACAATAATAGGTGACAGTTGCTCCCAAAAAATATAGCGCTGTTTACATGACAGATAAATAATCTGTCAAAACTTCATTTGGTGTGCGAAAATTCAAGCATATCTTTGGGATATTGTTTGACTTTTGGTTGTATTTTTGTAATTGTTTGCGGCCATCCTCAAGATTATACATTTTCATTTTCTTGTAAAACCGTTTTTCATCTGTTCGGTGTTGACGTTCAACCTTGCCATTATGGCGTGGTGTTGCCACTCTGATACGGTGATAGAGAATGTTCATATCATCCAAAGCCTGTTCAAATAAACTCTGATGCGCGCTTGTTTTTACCAGCAAAGCGTTGGTGAACTCTGAACCATTATCAGTTTGAATTTCTCTAATTGCAAAAGGAAATGTAACTACTAGCTTCTTAAAAAAATCAGCAGAGCTGTATGTGCTGTGTTCATCGTAAAGTCCTTTGTAAACAAGCCTTGTGCATTCATCTATTGCTGTGTATTGATAGTATTTGTGTCCGTTTGGCGCACAGTAGCTTGGTACAAATTTTACATCAATCTGCACCTTTTGTCCTGGGTATGTAACTCGTTCATATGGCATTAGTTTTCGTGGTGATTTCTTCTTTTGTTCAGGTTTTAACCACTTGTTTATTACTCGTACAAGGCTGTAATAGCTACGTTTATATCCACTTTTACGCAATGAATCCCATAGTAAAATTATATCGTCTTTATAGCGTGGATAGCATCTTAAAATCATTTCTTTTTCTTCTTCGGTGTGCTGTTTGGGGTGACTATGTGGTTTATGGCTTTTATCTATTAGGCTCTTCCAGTGTCCATCAAATTTAATTTAACTTTCCATTCATAGATAGCCTGTCGGCTTCTATGATGCCTTATACTTGCTGCTGTTACTCCATGTTTTTGAGAATATCTAATTACTCGTTGACGAAAGTGTGCTTCTGATGTTACAATGTTCATTGGGACAGCTCCTTTTTTAATTAACGTTGTTGTAGTTATCAACATTATATCATATTGGAGCTGTCCCTTTCTTTTTATCTGTCACCCATCAATTGTATTACAACAAAACCAAAGTATTATTTAATATTACTCCTAGCAAATACCTGTTTCATCCAACGTATATCACGTTTTGTAATACACTGGAAAATAAATAGTAATAATATATAAATTAAGGTCACAGCAAGAACACAGAATACTACAGGGCAAATAAACAATACTCTTGTAAATAAGCAAGAGATTACAATAGAAATCACAGGTAGCATTACCCATTCATAAAGTCTAAATCTGACTTCACTAACCACGATAAGCCTATTTATGCTTAGTGATGCATTGAAAATTGTCCCTACATAAAGCATTATAATATATCCTTTTATACCTAAGATAGGAACAAGTGAGTATATAATTATTACACGAATAAACGAGTCTATTGTGTTATATTTCATTGAGCTTAGTTGTTGATTTAGCCCCTTTAATATGCTATCTACTATCTGATCGAGGTACATTAACGGTACAAGTGGTGCTAAAATTAGCAGTATTGTCCCTACCTTTTTACTTCCATAAAAAAGAACTGATATCTCAGTTGAATAACAGATGAAAATTCCTGCAATTAATATTGAAAACATTATTGTAACCTTAAAGCACTTATTTACAATAAAGTCTATTCTCATTTTTGCATTTATTGCATTTGCCCTTGATACCTCAGGAACAAGCAAACTTGAAAATGCAGATAAAATTGCTGATGGAAAAAACAATATTGGCATTGCCATTCCCTTTATCATTCCGTAGTTGGACAGTGCCTCCCCAGCAGTTGCGCCATATTGTTTCAGTCCTACCGGAATAAGAATATTTTCAAGGGATATTAAAATTGAACGAATGTAATTACTAATTGCAATTGGGGCTGCAATAGAAAATATTTTATGGCAAATTCCCTTGCATTCTATGCCTGTCATCTTATTCTTCTCACACATATATAAAACCAATGCATACAAACAGGAAATAATTTCGGAGAAGGTTGATCCTAGTACCAATCCACAACATGCATACTCTAGCCCTTTTGGTAAGCAAATTGTTAAAATAGGAACAGTTACAATTATCATAGACATTTGTTCAACTATATCGGTACTTACGGACTTGATTGGTCTAGACATTCCTAAAAAATAACCACGAATTACTGATGATGTGCTTAAAAATGGCAAGCCAATTGCTAGATACTTTAGCGACAGAATTGTTCTTTTATCACCTAGCAGTGTATTCCCGATAAACTCTGCGTTTACATATAATATTGCACAAGAGAGCAAGCCTAATACAAGACTGATATCAAAGCAAATCTTGAATGCTTTTTTTGCAGAAACTGTATTATTTAGCGCAAACTGCTCCGAAACAACCCTTATAACTGCTACCGTGATACCCGAAGTAGCAAGAGTCACTGCAAGCAGATAGATTGAGGACGTAAGTTGGTACAACCCTATTCCCTCTGAACCTATTTGATTGGATATGTATATCATAAACCATGTGCCTATGCCCCTAAGCAACAGAGTAATTATTGTGAGCATTAGTGCATTATGTATAAATCGTCTTTTTTTTAGCAGCGGCATTATTCATCCTCCATTATTCACCTAATCTCTTTCAAAATATATGCAAAATAAAATTTATTAATACAACTATAGATTTTCAAAGGATGTTGTGTTAAAATAAAGTCATACTAATATTGTATATTTATGGAGGTTAATTTCATGGACGATTCTGCGGTTTTCAAACTATCTTATGGTGTGTTTTTTATAGGTACTGAACTAAATGGCCAAAAAAACATATGTGTAGTAAATACAGTGGCTCAGGTTACCCAAGAACCTCTAAAACTAAGTGTTACTGTTCTTAAAAGTAATCTTACTGCTGAGTTAATTAAAGAATCAAAAAAATTTAGCGTTGGTATTATAGGTGAAAAAGTTAACCTAGATGACGTTGCTCATTTTGGTCAACTAAGTGGCCGTGATGTTGACAAGATTGTAGGATATGATTGCTCAGACGATATTCTAGGCAACCCATTATTCGCAAATGGTTGTATTGCTTCCCTTTGTGGTAAGGTTACAGATACCATTGATTTAGGCACACACTATCTTTTCATTGCAGATTTGGTTGATGCTGCAGTTTTATCTGAGGACAAGCCTATCACTTACAATGAATACCGTGCAATGAAGGCTGGAACTTATAAGCCGAATACCGATTCAGGTGAAAAAAGGGATACTTGGCAATGTACAGTGTGTCATTATATTTATGACGGTGAAATTCCTTTCGAGGAACTTCCAGATGACTATATTTGTCCAGTATGTAAAAAACCAAAAAACGTTTTTGTAAAGATATAAATTCACATTAATTTAGATTAAAAACATAAACTCCACTTTAGAATTAAACTAAAGTGGAGTTTTTTTGTCTACAGCATTAATATTGCAAAAGCAACAATTAAACGATATAATTATATCTAAGTATAGAAACCGTTTTGCTTTGGGGCGATGTATTCTATATTTAAAAATGATTGGAGATCAAAATGTATAAGATTTTAATTATTGAGGATGATTTGGTGATTGCTACCTCACTTGCAAAGCACCTTAGCAAATGGAACTTTGAGGTCCAATATGTGACCGATTTCAAGAAAGTGCTTACACAGGTTATCCAGTATAACCCACAGCTTGTGCTTTTAGATATTTCCCTACCCTTTTTCAACGGGTACCATTGGTGCAATGAAATTCGTAAACTTTCAAACGTTCCAATCATATTCATTTCATCTGCCAGTGACAATATAAATATTGTTATGGCTGTCAATATGGGTGGAGATGATTTTATTGCCAAACCTTTTGACCTAAATGTTGTTGCCGCCAAGATTCAGGCGCTTATGAGAAGAACCTATTCTTTTAGTGGACAAATGAATGTAATTGAACATAAAGGTATGATGCTAAATTTAAGCGATACAATGCTAACCTACAAGGACAAAAAAGTTGAACTCACTAAAAACGAGTTTAAAATAATACAAATTTTACTCGAAAACTGTGAAAAAGTAGTATCTCGTGAGGCTATAATGACAAGGCTTTGGGAAAGCGATAGCTTTATTGATGACAACACCTTGACAGTTAATATGACAAGACTTCGAAAAAAGTTAGAGGATGCAGAACTTCACGACTTTATTACAACTAAAAAAGGGATTGGATATATGGTGGAGTAATATGAAAGCAACTTCTTTTTGGAGGTTATTTGCCTCCTATATAAAAGATCATATTAAAGTATTTCTGGGATTTTTGCTATGTGTCTTTGTTTTTACTGTAGTATTTTATCTCAACGCCTTGCCTCCTGATGCTATTTATTATGCCACGCTACTCTGTGGAACTTTAATATTTATATTTTCTATTTATGATTTTTGGCAATTTTACAAAAAGCACAAACAACTATATGAGTTGTTAGGTGGAATTACAATAGGACTAGATAAGCTTCCCGATACAAACAAACTCATTGAAAAAGATTATCAAAATTTACTACACAAACTATATGACAATAAAGTAGAGCTTGTATCTTTATCAGACAGTAGTCGCACCAATATGATTGACTATTATACTTTATGGGCACATCAAATTAAAACACCAATTGCCGCCATAAGTTTGTTGTTGCAAGAGGATGAAACAGAGCAAAATGCAAAACTTTTACAAGAGTTATTTAAAATTGAGCGATATGTAGAACTAGTTTTGCAATATCTACGTTTAGAATCGTTATCCTCTGATTTAATGCTTGCCGAGTACAGCCTTTCCGATATTGTAAAGCAGGCTATTAAGAAATACGCTCCGCTTTTCATTCATAAGAAAATAAAATTAGAATTTACCCAAATGGATTGCAAGGTTTTAACAGATGAAAAGTGGCTACAATTTGTCATTGAACAAATTCTTTCTAATGCGCTCAAATATACTCCAACAGGCATTATATCCATCTATATGGATAACGCATCCCAAAAAATACTTGTTATTGAAGATACTGGAATCGGTATTGGGGCTGAGGATTTGCCACGCGTGTTTGAAAAGGGATTTACAGGATATAACGGACGAATGGATAAAAAGTCGACTGGAATTGGGCTGTATCTCTGTCATCAAATAGTGAATAAGCTATCCCATAAAATTGCTATAATTTCAGAGTCTGACTGTGGTACAAAGGTAAAACTTAACCTATCTTGCCAAAAAACTTTCATAGAATAATGACAACCTTACAAAAGTGTAAGGTTAATTAAAGAAATGTAAGCTAAAGCTATGGTGGTCTATTTCTTTATTCATTATACTTAAAGAATAATATGAAAGTTGGAGGAAATGACATGCCGTTATTAGATGTAAAAAACTTAAAAA
Organism: Oscillospiraceae bacterium; assembly: GCA_049298835.1. Taxonomy (GTDB): domain Bacteria; phylum Bacillota; class Clostridia; order Oscillospirales; family Ruminococcaceae; genus Paludihabitans. The sequence continues at coordinate 22,607 of JBAQWI010000170.1, read as the reverse complement.
AAATCTATACTACCAGATTTAGTGGTAATCAAGTGCAGGCACTTAGCAATGTATCCTTTTCTGTTGAGGAGGGCGAATATGTTGCAATTATGGGTGAATCAGGATCTGGAAAGACCACGCTACTCAATATTTTAGCTTCCCTTGATAGACCTACAAGTGGCGAGGTGTTACTTAGTAGCACAAACATTGTATCAATAAAGGAAAGTGAAATTTCAAAGTTTCGCCGAAATAATCTTGGCTTTGTGTTTCAAGATTTTAATCTTTTGGATACTTTTTGTATTAAAGACAATATCTTTTTACCCCTTGTTTTGTCTGGTAAAGACCATAAAGAGATGGAAACAAGGCTTGCGCCTATTGCAAAAAAACTTGGTATTCAAAATATTTTAGAAAAATATCCTTACGAGGTGTCAGGTGGACAAAAGCAACGTGCTGCAGTGGCAAGAGCTCTCATTACAAGTCCAAAACTTGTGCTTGCAGATGAACCAACTGGCGCATTAGATTCCAAAGCTACAGATCATTTGCTTAAGCTGTTTTCAGAAATCAATGGAGATGGGCAGACAATTTTGATGGTTACCCATAGTGTAAGAGCCGCAAGCCATGCAGGGAGAGTGCTATTTATTAAGGATGGTGAAGTATTTCATCAGCTATATAAAGGCAATATGTCAAACGAAGAGATGTACCAAAAAATATCAGATACACTAACTCTGCTTTCAAACGGAGGTGAGAAGTTTGAATAAAGCTTTTTATCCAAAGCTTGCACTGTCCAATTTAAAGAAAAACAGTAAAACCTATATTCCCTATTTACTAACCTGTATTGGAACTATCATGATGTTTTATATGATGTGTGCCATTGGTAATAACAAAGGTCTGGACGGTGTTTCGGGTTCAGAAGCCTTAAAGTCAATTTTAGCTTTAGGTACGGTGGTTATTGGTATATTTTCAGCAATCTTTTTATTTTACACAAATAGCTTTTTGGTAAAACGACGCAAAAAAGAGTTTGGGCTATACAACATCCTTGGAATGGAAAAGAAACACATTGCTAAAATGCTTTTTTGGGAAACATTATTTGCATCAATTTTCAGCTTGATTATTGGATTAATTGGTGGTGTTATTTTTAGCAAGCTGATGTTTATGCTACTGTTGAAGCTACTTAACTTTTCAGTACCCCTTGCATTTTCTATTTCTATAAAAGCCATTATCAGTACAATTATACTGTTTGCATCAATCTTTTTGGTTGCACTACTATTTAATCTTCTGCAAATTCGTCTTGCCAAACCAATAGAGCTCCTTCACGCTGGACAGCATGGAGAAAAAGAGCCGAAAACAAAATGGATTATGACCGTTATTGGTGTCATTACGCTTGGTATCGGATATTATATGGCACTTACAATCGAATCACCTCTTGCAGCGATAAGTTTGTTTTTTGTTGCGGTTATCCTTGTTATGATTGGGACCTACTGTCTATTTACATCTGGTAGTATTGCACTGCTTAAAATTTTGCGTAAAAACAAAAGATACTACTATAAAACAAAGCATTTCACCAGCGTTTCGGGGATGATTTATCGTATGAAACAAAATGCAGTGGGTCTTGCAAATATCTGCATTTTAAGCACAGCAGTACTTGTAACGTTATCTTCCACAGTGTCTATGTACATTGGTATGGAGGATATTTTAAAAACAAGTTTTTCAAGAGATTTTTCAATTATGAGTATAAATCCAAGTGACGATAAGGTGAAGAATATAGAAAAACTACTTGAGGAAAAATCCAACAAATACAATGTTACCTTTGAGAATATTCTTAAATATCGTGCAATAAGTATATCTCATGAGATAACACCCGGAGGTGAGAGACAAGATCTAAGTTTTATAACATTAGATGAATATAACCGCCTTGCAGATACATCTATGACACTGGAAAGCGATGAGATACTTATGTTTTCATCAAGAGAAAAATATGAAAAGAATACGTTTTCAATGGGTAATAAAGAATATAAGATTAAGGTAAAGTTATCTAAATTCCCTATTGTTGATGACAATAGAAATAATATTTTGAATTCCTACTATATTGTTGCAAACAACGAAGCTGACATTATTAATAATTATCGGATGATCAGTAACGAAATACAGCATATGGATTATTATTATAATTTTGATATAAAGGGTAATTCAGAAAATATAGACAACTTTGCAATAGAGTCAAAGGAACAGGTTCAATTGTTGGGCAAGACCTTTGTCCAAAGTAAGCAGGAATCAAGGGAATCCTTCTACGCAATTTATGGCACTTTATTTTTCTTAGGACTTTTCCTTGGCGCATTATTTCTAATGGCAACTGTTTTAATAATTTATTACAAGCAGGTGTCCGAGGGTTATGATGACAAAGAAAGATTTGATATCATGCAAAAAGTGGGAATGAGTAAAGAAGAGGTTAAAAAATCAATCAGAAGTCAAGTGTTGACCGTCTTTTTCATTCCACTTATTACATCCGTTATTCACATTGCCTTTGCATTTAAGATGCTGACAAAACTACTGGCGGTGCTCAATCTTACAAATGTAGGATTGTTTGTAATTTGCACCATTGCAACGATACTTGTTTTTTGCATAATTTATGGTATTGTCTATGCATTAACTGCAAGAGTTTACTATAAAATTGTTAAATAAAAAATATACAAAAGGACTTTCACTCAAATTTGAGTGAAAGTCCTTTTTATCTATTACAATTATTATTTAGAGTGTTTGATTGTTAAATTCAGTAACAATAAAGTTGCCTGAATTTTCGTAGTACTTAATTGAAACACTATCCCCTTTTTGTGTTAGCGATAGTTTATTGCTTATTGAAAGATTTACCATAAAAATTTTATTTGGCACACCATCAAGAGTGAAACTACAGATAGTATCTTCACCATTAATTGTAAAGTTAATACGATCAATAATTCCTGTTAAAGCCAAATATTCTTCTTCTACTGCGTCTTTACCAAATATTGGTTTATCAGAACTATCCTTCATAACCTTAGCATAATCACCTTGAGCCTCTTTCATTGTATCGCCAACTCCAACTAAGCTATAATCTTTTACTGAAACAAACGCATACTTTTTGATAAGTTGTGCAGAGTCTTTTAATGTCATAAAGTAGGTTGGTTGGTCATAAACGTTTACCAACAGTGGCGCAGTAGCCATATACCCTAAATCTTGAACCTTACCTTGTGCAGAGCGTTGTCCTGATTCTTCAGTTGCACCGCTCATACGATAAAGAATTGACTCTTTTGTAACCATATCTACCATATAAAATCCTGTGGCACTATTATCAGCACCAACGCTTGTTATTCCTGTAAACAAGTAGCATCTACCATCATTATAGATGATATTTGTTCCTGGAGAAATTTTATATTTTTCTTTGTTCGAGAAATTGAAAACTCCATGAACGTACTTGCCTTTATTGTTAATCTGATTGACAATAAAATCTTCAGGCTGAACTCTATCTACCCAAGTTGGAACATCAGAGACAGAATATTTTTCAGTTGCACCATTTTGGGCATCAACAATAACTACCCCTGTAGCCTCTGGTAAACTAAACCCACAAGTGTTTTTATAGGTAGTTACTACCCAGTGTGGTTTTCCAGTATCATCAAGTTCAAATGAATAATCTGTTATACCGTCAAATAAACCTCCAGAAAACCTAACTTTTCTTGTCAAGTCGTGCAAGAAATATGACTGTGGCTGAATTTTTATTTTATACTCATCAACATATTCAACATTTTTTAAGTTAGTTGCAGAAACCTTGATATATCCTGCTGCACCATTGAGATTTGCAAGCCATTTGAAAAATCCTGAATGTTGAAGTGGCACTACCCACATTAATTCCCCATTTACATTTTGCATAGTAGGCTCACCTAACACAACCTGACTACCTAGTGATGGCTTTTCGCCTAGTTTTTTATCAGCTAAATTTGCTGCTAACTCTTTATCTACGATAGGTATTTGATTAATATCTACGGGTTGGACCTCAGATGTAAACTCTTTTTCCACTGGGTCTTTCATTTGATTTTTATAGCTTTTAGAAAATAGTAACGGAGTAAATATAAACTGTACTAAAAAGAATGATACCCATAGTACCCCAAGTGTTATAAGCACCCATTTTTTAGGAAGCTTTGATTTATCAAAATTAGTTACTGCTCTTCCTTTGTTATCAACAAATTGCGAAATACTGAAGCTTGTTACGGTTGCAACAAGTAAGTATGCGGATATAAGTACAAGCCAAAAGAATGCTCCATCAGCATAAAGTGGATTTAGATTTGGTGCTGCAAAAAACACATACAGACCAACTAAAACAGTCATTACTACAAAAATAATAGGTTTCTTTTTCATTATGTCCCTCATCTTTCAATTAAGTATGAATAATAGTTACAGATAAATATAATAGTCAGCAGTGTGGTAAACCCACCTGATATTAGTAGATATCCAAGCTTTGATGCTTTTGTTTTATGCGTGCTTGAAATAACCCCCATTAAGGCTACTGCAATAGCAAGCCCAAGCACATCTGCACCAGCCTTAACATTGACGCTAATAGCAATTTTAAACACATCATAAGCTAAATTTGATACTGTATGAAAAAATGGAACTATAAGCAGTGGCGCTGTGGCTAACGCAAAGTCTCTCCTTCCACTCCTCATAAATATAAACACCATAATTGTTAAAATTAATATTATGCAAATTGATTCTACTAACATTTCGATACCACCTCAAATTTAATTATACTACACTTAGACAAAACGCAAGCATTATTATTAATTAAATGCTTGCGAATGAATTTTCATTTTAACTACGCTACTAATCATTATACTAGATAATGATCGATTTAGTATATAAAATTTAAAAAGAATCTGTGAATATCTTTTTAGCTTTTGCATTATCGTTGCAGATTGCAAAAAATGCAAAGTTGCCTTTGGTTTCTATTATACAACTTTCAACTTTTGGCATCTCATTTGGAGCATAAGTTTCAAACAAATCAGAAATCTGTTTTTTTCTATCTTCCATCATCGTTTTTACTTCAGCAACCTTAGAATCATCAATCATCTCTATAATGAGAATTTCATCCGCTGTTGCTCCGCTTCCTGCAATGATATAGGCTATGTTAGCAATATCGTCTGGGTTAATTTCATAATATCCAGAAATGCGGTCTTTTGTTATATCAGCCATATCTGGTAAATCAATTTCACTCCGAATCGTTTTCATTATAGTAGGGATATCCACTGTCTTTTTTTCAGTGGAACAACCTGCAAACGTAAACGTCATAATTAATGCCATTAAGGCTACCAATGCTCTTCTCATAAATTATTCTCCTTTATTGGGGTCTTTATCAATAATTGTCGCCATACCCTCTTTGGTTACAGTATGATTTTTGTAGTATTTGTAAACGGCAGCATGTCCTTCTTTTTTCAAATGAATACCGTCAGTGGCAGCATACTCTGCTTTCAGATAGCCATTTTTGTCCTTTAGTATTTGCTCAATATTAAGGTGATAAACTGACTTATCCTCTGCCATTTTCAATATCATTTTGTTTAAATCATTAATTTTTGCAGTTGAAAATGTCTTTCTAATATACTCTGAATTCTTAGTTATTGGAGTGACAGATTGAATATAAATAATGGCATCGGGATATTTTGCTTTAAGTTTATCAACTAAGTCGTTATAGAACTTCATATGATAGTCATTTTCATAGCCTGGAATACCATTTGAGCCCAACAACACATATATTTTCTTCGGATTTGGAATCTTTTTTTCAATTGCTTTCCACAAAGTCGTTTTTACTTTTGCTGAAATATAATAGACATCTTTGTTATTGTAAATTTGATCGAGCCCTACATTTTGGTCAGCAAGTACATTAGATTCTGGCACAACTCCATAAACCTTCAAACCTTTTGAAATTGAGTCACCAATAAAAAGTGCATCTTTGAAATAATCATCTCCAACTGGTACAGTTTCAGGAACTACAATTTTCACTTGAACTTCTTTTGTAGCTTGAACTTGCGTATTTGAGCTTGGAGGAATTTCAGAAGAAACGGTTGAAGAAGTTCCAGATGACACTTGAGAAGATGCATTTGAAGAGGTTTCAACTAAGCTTAATAAATTAGAAGACTGAGAACTAATATCCGCTTTCATAAAACCTATAAATATTGCCACAATAATACAAATCACAATGAGTATCATACCTAGTAGTACAAACAACGGCGTTTTTTTTAGCTTTGTTTGCCTTTTGACTCTTTGTTGCATACTTTCTACTCCTTACTATTTGTATCCTTATTATAATACAAAGTGATACTAATTACAAATTAAAATTCAGCCATTTTGATTACAATTTAATAACATATCTTATTTAAATACGCAAGCTATTGTTTTTCCTAGAATCAAAAAATCTTTTTTAAGACTTAAACAGCTCAAATATTCCAAATTATATTTCATTTTATCGGGCAAAATATCATCAATATAAACTTGTTCTGGATTGCTTGCCAAGGTAAGCATATCGTTTTCATTTTTATATTTTACACTCGCTAAACTTACCATTCCAGGTTTAATTAAAAGTGTTGCCAACATCTCATCCGTATAAACATCCACATAACGCTTAACCTCTGGACGAGTTCCAATGATGGACATATCACCTTTTATAACGTTAATTAGCTGTGGCATTTCATCCATATTAATACCACGCAAAAACTTACCAAAAGGAGTAATACGGCTATCATTACCAGTAGTAAGTTGTATTCCCTTTTTATCAGCATCTTTCACCATTGTTCTAAACTTCAATATATGAAAAGTTTTTAAATCTTTGCCTATTCTCTCCTGCTTAAACAATACAGGACCAGTTGATGTAAGTTTAATTAACACTGAAAATGTTATAAAAAACGGTAGTGTGATTATAAATATTATTCCGCAAATTAAAACATCAATAATGTGTTTAACTGTTAATGTTGTCTGCTTTGTTTTCACAATATCATAATACTGTTTTACTGCCACATTTTGCATTTTTTTTGGCAGTTGCTCAAACTTTGAGATATTCATTCTTGACCTCCGCATCCATTTATCGCATCTATAAAACGCTTTGCAAGTTTTGTATAGTCATGGTTTTCAAGGACATATTCATAACCATTTTGTCCCATTGCATTAAGTGAACTCTCATTTTGTGAAAGTAGTTGTTTGGTGCCCTCTACAATCGCCTCAGCACTCTCTGGCTCAATTGTTATGCCACAACTTGCATCAGTTATCATATTGTTTGATGCCTCTATTCCATAGAGTATTGGCCTTTTAGCGAGCATATAATCGAATATTTTATTCATGCCAACGCCATATTGATAAAGCTTTGTACGTTTTGCGCCAATATATAGTGTATCTGCAAGCTTTAGTGTGCTGTTTACCTGTGATTTCAGCACAGACTCCATCAATGAAATGTTTGTGATAGAATTTAACTTGATTTTTTCTTTATATTGTTCTTTTAGGGGTCCATCCCCCACCATCATAATTTGTACTTCTTCGGGCATTTTCTTTGCACTATCAAACAAATCATCTAATGCGTTTGCCTGTGAAAAACCACCTAGATACATCAGTATAAACTTGCCCTTAGCTTTAAGCTGTTTAACCTCATCTAGGATAAAATTAGGGGCGGGCAAATTACTTTTATCATCCACAATTATGCCGTTAGGAATATGCACATAATTTGTATTGTAAAATCCCAACTCCTCTATGTGACGATTTACATCAGGCAAAATAGAGACTACCAAATCAGCATTGTTATAGGCAAAGTTCTCTGCCCTTTGCAAACTCTTCATATAAGGGTTTTTAGGATTAATTTTATAAATTTCAATTAACGAAAGTGGCCATATATCATGAATTTCATAGCATACTTTCGTATTTTCCCCAAATTTCGCTATGTTTTTTGCAGACTTAACGTCATAAGGATATGTAGAAGACGCTATTATAATATCAGGCAAGTACCTTTTATATAGCATTTTACTGTTCATTTTTAATTGGAGCAAAAAGCTCATCATATTTAAAATACGCTTTACATTATTTCTTTGATACTTTACAGTTCTCAGAAATACATATCGCACAGATTCAATTATTTCCTCTGTAAAACTCTTGTCAATTACAGGGTTATTCTTTCTAAGATGCGAGCAATCGGCAGCAATTACAGTAACATCGTGCCCTAGCTTCACAAGTTCACGCGACAGATAAAAAGGTCGAAACTCCATACCGTATTTATCGCTACCTGCATAGTGATTAATAATCATTATATTCACAGTTTTGACCCCATTTCTAGTATTTTCTATACCACTTTTTCCTTATGTTTTATGGAATCACTTTGAAAGTTATATAGTATAATTAATTTCTTCTTTTCTATGTCCCAGTTGTACTTTTCAAGCACCATTCTTCTGCCATTTTGTCCCATTTCCTGGGCAATATCATCATTCTTTATAATATAGGCAATTGCTGCTTTAATCTCATTAACGTCAAGTGGATTTATGCACAACCCACACTTTGCATCATCTACAATATCCTGCCAATATGGAAAATCAGATGCAATTACAGGAATTTCTGCAATCATATACTCAAACATTTTTATTGGTAATGACAGCATATATGTAGGTGTTGGATAAAGCGTTACCAATCCCGCTTTTGAGGTGGACAATACCTCTCTTATTTCTTCTCTATTTAAAAAGCCCTTATAATCAACATTTTGATAGCCTGGTCTTTGCTCGGCTTGTTTTTTCAAGGCATCAGTTTCAAATGCTCCTGCCAACACAAGTTTTACATCTAAATCATTTACAGCATCAACCATTTCAAATATGCCACGAATTTTTGTAATTCCACCAATATAGCAAACTTTATTTTCACGAGTTTTGCCGTCATTTGACATGTCCTCAAACTCTTCAAGTTTCGGATAATTACAGACTAATATGGTGTTCTTATTTTGCTTTATCATGCGGTCATAGATAACTGGCGCAGCCGCTATAATTGCATAAAACTGTCTTGCTCCATAATTCTCAAAACTCTCTACAATTCTTGAAGAAATCTTTGCAATAAATGGCTTTAAATAAGGCTTAGTTAGAATTTGTCTAGGGACATCCTCATGGATATCATAGATAACCTTTGCATTTTTTTTAAGAAAAATGCCTGTGAGAATTAGTTCTGGATCATGGAAGTGATAACTCTTAGCATTTACTTTTTTCGCCGCTTTTAAAAAGCGAAATGGCGCTGTGATAATTCTTGCAAATCTAGAGTTTGGCATATCAACTCTTACAAACTCAATGCCATTTTTATCTGTGCCCTCAAAATCAGGACAGATAATTGTTACCTCAAAACCTTGTGCTCTTAAGGTTTGCGCTTCTTTATGGTAAATTCTAACGTCATCATAATGATGTACGCTTGTCATTATGCAGATTTTCATATATTAGCTCCCTTTTTTTGCTCCGGTGGTAAAATATAAATCATAAATATAGCTATAGTCACTCCATGGGTTCCAAGATTGGTAATTAAAGCTGAATTAGATAGTGAAGATATAAACATGATGATGCCTGCAATTACTATGGCTTTATTCTTGTCTTTTGACACAGCATCCAAAAGTTTTAGTACAAATGCTGTAAATATGCTCCAACAAAATACACCGATAAAACCAAAATTAGAAAACCCATCAGCGACAATACCACTGTTAAAATTTGAAGTACTTCCTACAAAAATTTTGCTGATAAACTGCGCTGGCTCTGCCTCAAATCTATAATTTGAAATACCAGAAAAAATGCTGTGCGAAAGTTGTATCTGCCCTGCCTCAATAAAAAAATCAAAGTAGTACTGTGAGATTCTTGCTGGCACAAGGAATACCCGTCTAAGCAATAATGATATTGGTAGAATTTCATCAAAAAAACTGTATGCTACAATACAAAATACACTAGCTAATACAAGAGTTATCATTAAGTACAAGCTTACATCTTTTAGCTTTAAGAATATTGCAAAAATTAATACAATTGGTATTGTAAAAAGCATAGATTTCATTCCTGTTGCTGAAAATAGTAATAATTGTGAAATAATTGGAATTATCGATAGTAAGTATTTCTTTTTAACGATAAGATACATAAATCCCATCGGCAGAATTACATTTGATGACCAGGTAAACAGGTATGCAGAAAAAGGTATATTTGCTTCTTTATATTTTTCTCTTTGATTATAAACATCTAATATATCAAAATTAAAGTTAACTCCAAATGTTCTAATCACGAAATAACAGCAATACAAACAAATTAAAGATACGATTAATAAAAAAATGATTTTACACGCTTTAGAATTAGGTTTTGGTAGACTTATAGTTGGTAGGAATTTTATGATTAAGAGCAAAATAATCCAAAAAACCGTATTCATAAACATGAAACCGTAAGTAGCATCTCCGTAAGAAAAAATTGTAAGTGCGGGTATATATGTGATAATTATTAGGCAGATACTCAAGATATTTGACGGCTTATCTAGCTTAGTTGGAATAAAAAACATCATAAGAAAAAATAATATTAGCCCTGAAAAAACCTTCATACCGTTATCTACGAAAACGAAACCCATATATTCATACTGTGGGAAAATAATTTTTACATACGCTAAATCTAGTAAAAGCTTAAAGGTAAGAATCGCTAAATAAAATACAACACTTTTGATTTTAATATCTAAAACACTGTTTTCTAATGAACCGTATGATGCACTATCCATTTCCCACTTTAAGTCATTGTGAAGAAATAACTTTTGTTGCTTGCGTTGCAAATCTCCACCACCCTCTTTCATACTAATTCTTTACACTTTTGTTCTATTTAATAATCTTCTTTGATTTGGTATAACATTCAGCAATAAATACAGCCAAAAATCCTATTAGGATAGATGCAATAATTTCAATAATCGTATATGATATCAACGTTTTTGTAAGTTTCAGCCCTGAAAAGTCTGCATTCTTTATTACTAGTTCAGGTGCAATTTCATTTGACAATAGTCTTTCAAACTTATTTGCTACACTACTATTTACATTAATATCATGAGACAAACTCGACAATGAATTTAATATTCCTATCCCTTTGTTTAGATTAACAATATCAGCAAGCCCCGTATTCTTCTTTAGAGCGGCATATTGATTTATTAAACGGTCAGCTTGATTTTGATCGCTTGTAATTGAATTTTTAAGCGCCGTATTTGCAGTTGCTACCTTTTGTTTAATTCTATCTTCAATATAAGTAGGCATACAAGCAATAATATTATCGTATATTTCTTTTGTTTTCTTCGCAGTATCTGAAGTCACTCTAATTGTCAATGCTTCGTTTTGTTCCACAATATTCACTTGTTCAAATCCTGTAATTATATTTCGATCGGCTAAATATAACTTAAATGAATAGGAGTTAATTTCAGAATTCGTAAACTCTTTGGAGTTTAAATTGAAAATCACTTGTTGATAGTCAACCATGTTGACTTCATCAAAAAAGTTCTTGTTGTTCTGCACATATTCCATAGCAGATTTATCGTCAAGCTGATTAAGCTTCAAATCAATTGTGTTAAAGTTTTTTTCATTTGTTGTAATTATGCCACTTGTAGTAAGCAGAATATTTCCTTCAAGCTTAAATGTTGAGGAAATTTCATAATCGACATGATTAAAAAATATTGTAAATAGCAACATGGCTATAAACGAAATTGAGACAACTGAAAAAACTAATTTTTTTCTTTTTTTCATTAGTAACATAAAATCAAACAGCTTCATAGAATTTTTTCACTTTCTTTCTTTTACACATCTCTTGCAAACTCGCCTTTTGCTAGCTTTTTGGTGTAGTTAAAACTTACCGTATAGAGAATTGTTTGCACAATGCCGTACAACAACAGCATAACGTATGGATTTTTTGTTAAAATATATCCTAAATAAAAGGCAACAGTTGAACTTACACACAAAACAATTTGCCACTTCATGTCATAGCTTTGGCGCCTTGCTATGTAAGTCATAAATGTAAGTGGACTCACAATAAACTTCACATAGTAAAATGGTGCCATTAGTATAATGAAGTATGCTGCCATATTCCACAAATCGCCAAACAATATGTTCAGCACTGGTTTTGCGCCGAGCATTATCAATATGAATGGGACAATTGCAATTAGCGCAAGCGACTTGAATGTCCCCATAAAAGTACCACAACATTCACGGTTTAGCGCATATTCCTTACTCGCTTTTTGACGGAATACATCTCTGATAGCCTCGGAAATAACCGTAATTGGTGCGCCTAGTATTCGACTCATCATTGCATATTGCCCAACCACCGCATTCCCTGCAAACAAACCTAATAGCAATACAGGAAGTCTTACCGCAACGTTGTTTATAACCCCAGAAATAGAAGATATTTTAGGGAAATTTATATATTCTTTTGCAAGTTCTTTTATTCTTTTAAATGATAGCTTGAATTTTTTCTTCTTATAATCAACAATCATGCTAACTATAAGCATAACCATAACAATACCCTGTGCACTTATATATCCTAAAATTAGTCCATAGCGTATATCTGATAAAATGAATGCATATCCCAGATTGAATACCACAAATAGAACACCCTGTATCACTCGATTAATCGCAAGGTTAATATATCTTTTCTTGCGATTAAGCCAATAATTACAGGAATAATAGACACCTAAAATTGCAAGCGTTAGCGGTAAAAATATAATCCAGCCAAGTTCTATACCAAAAAGATAAAGTATAAACAGAATAATAGAAGCTACAATCGAAAATGCAACAGACAAGCCTGCTGAAAGAAGCGCTATCATAAAACCATCGCTATCTTCTTTTGGTAGCATAATTGCAAGCTCATATCGCCCAGTAGCGACAATTAAAAAAATGGAATAGGCAGTACAAAAATACTCATATATCCCCCACATATCGTCAGCATAAAACTTGCCAAGCCAAAACACCGACAATGTTTGTAACACCATAGAGATTACTGTACCAGCCATCAAAATAGTGGAATTTTTAGCATATTCACTTTTCTTAAACTTATTTAAGATACTCATTAAAACCCGTCCTTAAACAAAAGTTTATCTATTACTGGAAAACCGCGACCTAATGATATGATTTCACATCCAATTCTATTCACTATATTATCTCCTTCTTACGCCATTATAGCCACTAGCTCTTTGCTGTGGCTATACTTTTATTCAGTATCTTTTTTATTATTATGGTTAAATGTTGGTACAATAGTTTGAACTATATGAAAGACTCCCTCAATATCATCTGTTTTTATGATGTTTTCAAGTTGTTTGATGCTACGAGAAAACTCCTTAGAATCATGTTCAACAGGCTTATTGACATATATCTTATTATTACTTGTCTTTGATGTATCCTCTTCGGCAAGGGATATTTCTTCAAACAATTTTTCGCCTGGTCTTAGACCTGTAAATTCAATGGCAATATCCTTATTAGGCTCTAGTCCATGCATTTTAATTAGATCACACGCAAGGTCATAGATTAAAACAGGCTCACCCATTTCAAGTACAAAGATCTCGCCACCGCTCGCCATTGCGCCAGCCTCAAGTACAAGCTGAACTGCCTCTGGTATTGTCATAAAATAGCGTTTCATATCTGGGTGAGTTACGGTTACAGGTCCACCCATCTCAATTTGTTTTTCAAAGAAAGGCACAACACTACCGTTACTTCCAAGTACATTTCCAAACCTTACAGCGGCAAAATCAGTGTCGCTGACTTTATTCATAATTTGGGTTGCAATTTCAGCCATACGCTTTGATGCTCCCATTATATTGGTAGGATTTACAGCTTTATCTGTAGATATTAAGATAAATTTTTCGACATCGTGAAAAATCGCTTCATTGGCAACATTTATTGTACCTAATACATTATTTTTAATTGCTTCCTTAGGATTGCCTTCCATCATAGGAACGTGCTTATGTGCCGCAGCATGAAAAACCACATTGGGCTCATATTGTTGAAACACTTCTTTAAGACGATTTCTATCTCTGACTGAACCTAATATAACCTCAAATCTTCCAGCATAACCAAGCTCATCAAATTCATTTTTAATATAAAACAATCCATTTTCGTTTATATCGAATATAATTAACTTGTCCGCTCCAAATTTAAGCACTTGTCGACAAATTTCAGATCCGATTGAACCAACCCCACCAGTTACCATAATCACTTTATTCTTGATGAATTTGTTAACAATATCCATATTCAATTTAACGCTATCACGTCTTAGCAAATCCTCAAAATTAACCTGTTTGATTGGGGCATTTCTAAAGTCTTCAACTGTAACATCTGCAAGTGTGCCATATTGTTTTACAACGACATTACACTTTTTACAACGCATATAGATATCTTTTACAAATTCAGCCTCAGCTGTAGGAATGGCAATAATGAGCTCTTCAATATTTAAATCATCAATGATAAACTCAAGAGTATCTCCACCACCAATTACAGGAACATTTCCAATCTTTCTTCCCCACAAGCTTTGATCATCATCGATAAATCCTAATGGATAGGTATCCACCTTGTCCTTTTGTTCAAGATTGGTTAAAAGATAGTTTCCTGCCTCACCAGCACCATAAATCAAGGTTCTTACTGTATTCTTGTTCTTTGAGGATGAATACTTTTTATTTGAGACTGCCTGATATGCTTTTGGCGCAAATCTGCATAATACCATAAATAAAAACAATAAGGATGGTATTAATATAAACATTTCAAATGGCATTTCAAGTCCAACAAAATTGTCAATAAGTACAACAAATAATGAGGTAAGCAGTGTTGATTCAATTTGACGCAACAAATCCTTATATCCAAAGTAACGCCATACAGATCCATAGCAACGAAGAATAACATTTGACATAATCGCTATTAGGCTTATTATAGTTACATAGAACATCAAATTATTAGCATATAATCTTGGCAGAGCCCCAACAAGCCCAAATCTTAGTTTAAATCCAATCACTATAGCCAGGTATACTGAAATGATATCAAATAAAACCAAAACAGTTAGGTTAAATTTTAAGTCTTTTTTATTAAATACCATATCTTTTCCCTCCTAAAATCATAATTAGTTTTTATAAGTACTGACTTTATACTCAACTAAGTATACACATTTTCACAATTTAAGTCAATTAAAAAAGTGTGTACGTTTTTGATTTTAGCGATATATTAACACATAATAACTATATTATTGCTAATAATATAGTTATTATATTAAAGAAGGTGTATAATTTTGAAAAACAATATGCGAAATGGTAATAAAGCCAAGATTGATCCCCAAAAGACTGTAATACCAATGTATTTAACCAATACTATAACTCCTAAAAAAGTGCAAATTGGGAATGTAGTTCCAAATACAATTGACGAAAATGCAGACTTTTCAAAGCAATATGTAGATGAAAATGACAAATAACCAAATTTAATTGAATAGACTGCAATATTGTGATAAAATGGTAATAATATTGCAGTTTGGGAGGTTATTATGAAAAAAATATTGAGATTTCTAACAAGCCGATTATTTATATTTGGAATTTGTATTTTTGTACAGGTTCTTGCACTCGTGCTGATGGTACTTTTTTTAAGTCAATATGGATTTTATATGTACGGTGCCTTCACTCTTATGAGTTTTATAACAATACTTTATGTTGTTTCCAAAAAGGATAATCCTATTTTTAAACTTGCATGGGTTACACCAATTGCGCTTTTTCCACTTTTAGGTTGGTTTATTTACTATTTAGCAGGGAAAAATAAGATTTCAAAAATTAAAGTAGAAAGATTTAAAAGTATCTATAAATTAACTAAAAGCTTAACCGTACAAGATGAAACCATAATTAATGACCTTAAAGAAAACCACTGTGCCATTTCAAAACAGGTTACATATATTAAAAATACATCGTTTCTTCCAATTTACAAAAATACTATAACAGAGTATTTAAGTCCTGGCGAGACTTTCTTTAAACGTCTTTGTGAAGAACTTGAAAAGGCAGAAAAATTTATCTTTATGGAGTATTTTATTATTCAAAAAGGCGAAATGTGGGATAGGATATTAGATATTTTAGCAAAAAAAGTAGCGCATGGTGTTGAGGTTAAAATGATGTATGACGACCTTGGCTGTATCAACACTGTTCCCACTAGTTATTATAAAAAAATTCGTGATTTAGGAATAGCAATTCATGTGTTTAACGTATTCAAACCCTCCATTGATACTTTTATGAATTATCGTGATCACAGAAAAATAACTGTAATCGATGGTAATGTAGGTTTTACTGGTGGCATAAACTTAGCCGATGAATATATAAATTTGGTGGATAGGTTTGGCTATTGGAAAGACTCCTCTATTATGTTAAAAGGTGAGGCGGTTTGGAGCCTTTCCGTACTATTTTTACAGATGTGGCAGTATTATGACTATGATGATATTAATTACCAAAAATATAGACCAACTGAACATTGTCACGCAAATGGGTATGTTATGCCATTTGGTGACGGTCCCCTTGACGATCATCTAATCGGTGAAATGGTCTATATCAATATGATTAACAATGCAAGAAACTATATCAGTATTACTACTCCTTATTTAATTTTAGATAACGAAATGATTACCTCTTTATGCTGTGCTGCTCATAGTGGCATTAAGGTTTCTATTATAACTCCTGGAAATGCCGATAAGTGGTATGTTCATCTAGTTACAAGATATAACTATCAAACACTTGTTGAGGCTGGTGTTGAAATTTTTGAATATACCGGCGGATTTATCCACGCAAAAACTGTTGTATGCGACGATGAGCTTGCTATTGTGGGAACACAAAACTTTGATTTCAGAAGCTTTTATCTTCATTTTGAATGTGGAGTTTTCTTACACAATACTGATTCTATTGCAGCAATTAGAAAAGATCATATAGATTGTTTTGTAAGCAGTAAGAGAATAACACTTGACGAATGTCGCAATGAAAACTGGTTTGTTAGAGTACTTCAGTCATTCTTAAATCTGTTTTCACCTTTAATGTAGGGGCATTGGTATGAAAAAACTGTCCTATGGTTAAATGTTGGTTTAACAGGATGCTAACTATTTTATTAATTGTTGGACTTTTTTTCACTGGGTTGCTATTTAACTGGCTTAATGAAAAGAATGAAAACATTTACAATTCATGGCTATTGCATATATTTGCAAACCTAGCTATCAATACAGTTGGGCTTGTAATTTTTTCGATTATTTAATTTATATTTCAATAAAAACTCCTGTTGTTTTAACAGGAGTTTTTTACTACTATAATTTTATTAAACAGTTTGTCAAACAATTATAATGATGTCAATAAATCACAAATTATCTTAAAATATTCACATTATATTGCACTATATTTATGCTAAAATGAAATAAAACCCTTAAGGTAAAATTCACAATGAAAGGTAGACAACAACGTGAAAATAATTGTCACAAGTTCGACTGATAAAACTACAATTGAAATGTTTCATAAATGCAGTATTCTTGAAATATTAAAGGAAAATAAAATTTATATTGATGCTCCATGTAATGGAAACGGTAAATGTGGTAAATGTAAGGTAACTGCAACCGGTAGTTTAAGCAAAATTACAGATGTTGAAAAAGAAATTTTAAGTCAACATGAGATTACAGCCTGTTGTAGGCTAGCCTGTATGACCTATCCTATTGGAGATTGTGAAATAGAAGTTATCAGTGAGAGTTATAATATTCAAGCCAGTGGCACGACTGATGTGTATGCGGTTAACAGCAGGATATCCTCGGATAATGCAGTGGGAATGGCAGTAGATATAGGTACAACTACTGTTGCTTGTTTCTTTTATGAACTTAAAAATGGCAAATGTCTTTATACCGCAAGTGGATTGAATAAACAACGTAGCTTTGGTGCTGATGTTATATCTCGAATCGAAAATTGTATGAACAATGATAACGGAAAAGAGCTTTTGAAAACTACAATCATATCCGAGTTAAACGGTTTTATTGCGGAATTTTGCAACAAGACAGGCAAAAATACTTGTGATATAAAAGATGCTTTTATTGCCGGAAATACCGTGATGCTTCATCTGTTATGTGGTCTTGATGCAAGTTCTATTGCCGTTGCACCATTCACCCCTAATTCCCTTTTCGGCAACGATATGAATGCAAAACTACTTGGCCTAAACATTGCTGATGAGGCAAACGTTTACCTCGCAGACTGTGTCGCTTCCTATGTTGGCGGTGATATTACAGCTGGGCTCTTATCCTGCAATGCAGACAAATTCGAAAGTCCTTGCATCTATATTGACATTGGAACAAATGGGGAGATGGCGCTTGGCGACAAAAATGGGTTTGTATGTTGTGCAACTGCTGCTGGGCCTGCATTTGAGGGTGCTCATATTAAGCATGGTGTTGGTGGAATTGACGGTGCAATCAGCAAAGTATATATAGAAAATGATGAGATAAAGTTTTCTACAATTAACAACTCAAACCCTATTGGAATTTGTGGCTCTGGATTGATTGACGCAATAGCTTGTCTGTTAAGACTTCGTATCATAGATGAAACAGGCAGACTTGACAAGGACAAAATACCAGCAAGATATGCTGAGCGGTACAAGGATGATGAATTTATCCTTGACTTCGTAAGTGGCATCACGATTACTCAAAAGGACATTCGGGAAGTACAGCTTGCCAAAGCTGCTATTAAAGGTGGAATTAACACGCTGTTACACAAGAGTGGACTGAATATTACTGGTATTGACAAGGTGATTGTTGCTGGAGGATTCGGCTCATATATCAATCAAAAAAGCGCTTGTGAGATTGGACTTTTGCCAAGAGAGAAACTCGAATCAACCCATGCAGTAGGGAATGCTGCTGGAATGGGTGCTATAAAGGCATTGCTCTCAAAAAACGGGCTTAAAACGCTCAAAGAAATTACTGCAACGTGTAATTATTTTGAGCTATCTGGTGATGGATTTTTCCAAGATGAGTATATTGAACAGATGATGTTTTAAGCAAAAAATAACCCTCACAAATTTGTGAGGGTTATTTTTTATTTTTTACTCATTAAAATTGCTATCGTTTTTTCTAGTGCATCAAAGGCTTCTTTTGGAGAGGAAATATTTTTAACAGTCTCCTCCATTGGACACATTCCTGTGTCAGTACGATTTTTAATATATGGTACTGTTTCCCCATACTTGTAGTCAATACTATTCACTTCTAATACACCAATTGCAGCTTCGCTCATAACCTCACCGTAGACTTGTTCTGCGCCACCAAGTATCATTAAAAGTGCAGCAGCCTTGCCAATAATTTTATCTGCGATAACCGCATTTTGAAAGAAATGCTGGTCTTGTCTCAAAAATATCATAAGTGGTTTAATTCCAAAATCAGTGGAAGTGAAACACTCATCACCTTTTATTACTACACAGCACAAATTTTCATCATGTAGTTTTTTTATAGCCTTATCTAGTTTGCTTTGCAAGGGTCAATCCCCCTTTTTTTAGTGCATACATTATTATAGGGATGAAAACTAACTGAATTATAATGCCAGGTAATCCAGTTAAAATTCCACCAAAAAACGCAGCAGTATTTGCAAACTTAAATGTCATACCAAACAAGTTTACTGCAGCTACTAGAGACAATCCATAAACAATCCTGCCACAAATAAGTGTAATAATTAAGTTTAAGTAAATGTTTATTTTACCAGACAATAGTCCTGATATTACTGCATATACAACTAGTTCAAGTAGCATAAAATAAAGCATTGGAACTGGTGGCATACCAGTAATGAGTGAACTGAGAATTGGAGCCGCAATTGCAACACACATACCCCAATATGGACCGATTAACAATCCAGCTAACAGTACCGGAATATGCATTGGCAGAAATGTTTGACCCGCTGTTTGTCCAAATACGTGAAAAAGTTGTGGCAGAATGATGCCGAGTGCAATTAACAATCCTCCGTATACTATTTTTTTAGTCCTCATATTTGCTCCTTCTTAGCCGATAGAATCGGCGAATTTGATATTATGCTAGTTTTGCAATTTCTTTTAGTCGTTCAATGATTGGAAGATGTTGTGTGCATTGTTTTTCACACTTTTTGCAACCAATACATTTTGCTGCATCTTCAATATTGATACCCCAATGATACTTCAAACGACCTGTAGTTGCATCATCATTCCCTCCTAGGATTTTCTCGTTATAGGAATCCATAAATTTTGGGATGGAAATATTTACTGGACATCCCTTGCAATAACCACAGCCTGTACAAAGGTTGTTAAAGGACATTCCCTTATCTTCATACTGAGCAACGATTTCACTAGCCTTGTATTCTTTTAAACCCTCAACAGCCTTTACAGCATCATCAACATGCTCCTTAGTTGTACAACCCGCTAGAGTGATTGTAATTTCCTTGTGTGAAGCAACAAAGCGCAACGCTGCCTGTGCAACATTCAAATCTGTTCCCTCTGTGAGATAATCAAATGCAGCTCCATTTTGTGGAATAAGTCCTCCACCTAGAGGATTCATTGCAACAACACCCATTCCGTTTTTATATGCTGCCTCAATGCCACTTTGTCTGAAGCGATAATTTAAAGCATTATATCCAATCAACATTCCCTTAAATTTATTGCTTGCAATGACATCTTCAATTTCTTTTCCCTGCATATGTGAGGAAAAAACAATATTTTTTATCAAACCTTCATTTTTTGCTTCCTCAAAAAAGCCATACAAAGCATCCATTTGCTCTTCGTATGATTCTGGACTAAGTAAACACCAAAGGTGGTAGAAATCAAGATAGTCAACCTTTAAACGAGTGAGTGATGTTTCTAACCTTTGTCTAAATGTATCTCTTGAAATTTTTTTACCAATTGCATTAAAATTTGTTTTTGAGGAAACATAAAATTTATCACGTTTCAACTGTGAAAGAGCAATTCCTGTAATTTCCTCACTTTTATCCTGGCAATAAAATGGTGCCGAATCAAAATAATTAATCCCATTTTCAAAGGCATACAGTGGTATTTCAGCACATTTTTCTAATCTACCTGCTGTAATATCTTCGTCATCATATCGCATTGTTCCAAGTCCTATTGCCGAAACTTTTATATCTGTAAATCCATATTGTTTATAGTACATAATTTCCTCCTTTTTTGGTATATAATCTATAATACCTTAAACGTATAGATTATGCAATAATAAAAATCGCATTAATATTTGCTGTTTTTCCACAAGAATATTTTCAATTTTACTTATGTGATATTGTCACATAAACTTATATATATTTGTGGTATACTAATATTATATCAATTATGTTAGGAGTAAATACGATAGCTATGCAGTACTTAATTTTATTTTTGGAGGGTATCATAACCTTTATTTCCCCATGTCTACTTCCTATGTTGCCAATTTATATTTCATATTTTACAGCAAATGACTCCAACAACATTAAAAATGGCAGAAGCAAAGCGTTGACCAATGCGATTGGTTTTGTTATTGGATTTTCATTAGTTTTTATTGCTCTTGGTACTTTTGCAGGAACTGTAGGAAAATTATTACGTGACTACTCCACTATTTTTAACATTATTACAGGACTTATTGTAGTCATATTTGGACTTAATTTTTTAGGTGTACTAAAAATAGGATTTTTAAATCTTACCCATATTGGAAAGACAAAGACAAAAGATTTGGGATTTTTTTCAGCGATACTTTTTGGTGTAGTATTTTCAATTGGCTGGACACCTTGTGTTGGTGCATTTTTAGCCTCAGCATTACTGCTTGCTTCCCAGCAAGGCTCGGCATTAGAAGGCACTTTAATGCTACTAACATTCTCATTAGGGTTGGGCATACCCTTTATCGTAAGTGCAGTTTTAGTAGACCAGTTAAAGTCTACATTTGATTTTATCAAGAAAAACTATAAAGTTATTAATATCATTTCAGGAGGTTTATTGGTTATCATTGGTATTCTAATGATGACTGGATATATGGGATATTTCCTATCCCTATTAACATTCTAATTAATTTTAACATCATTATATAGGAGGAACATTCTGTTGAACAGTAAGAAGAAAACAATCCTTGCAATATTGGCTTTTATAATCTTTATTGCACTAGCCACAATTGCATACAATACACTAAGCAAAAAGGCAAGCCCACAAAACAACATCGATATAGCACAAAGTCAAGGTGGGGTGCAGAGCAATACTGGTAGCTCTGCAAAAGAGAAGGTTAAATCCCCCGATTTTACGGTATTGGACAGCGACGGAAATTCCGTAAAATTATCTGACTTGTTCGGCAAACCAATTGTGCTTAA
Source organism: Oscillospiraceae bacterium (assembly GCA_049298835.1). Taxonomy (GTDB): domain Bacteria; phylum Bacillota; class Clostridia; order Oscillospirales; family Ruminococcaceae; genus Paludihabitans. Next base: position 302 of record JBAQWI010000170.1, on the reverse strand, counting down.
CTTTTGGGCAAGTTGGTGTCCACCTTGCAAATCAGAAATGCCTGAATTTGACAAGGTTTATGGTGAAGTCGGCAAAGATATCACATTTGTAATGGTTGATTTGGTTGATGGGCAGCGAGAAACAAAAGAAAAGGGTCAAGAATATGTCACAGACAAAGGCTTTTCGTTCCCAGTCTATTTTGACACTGAGCAAGCGGGTGCATATGCCTATGAAATTTCATCTATTCCGACAACTCTTTTTATTGATAAGGATGGTTATATTGTAACAGGTGTACAGGGTCCGATTGACAAGGCAACCCTAC
>JBAQWI010000169.1:0-1606 GCA_049298835.1 Oscillospiraceae bacterium | reverse complement strand
AAAAACAAAAACTTCTTGAGTGCAATAATACTCATCAAGCGCTTGAAATGTTAGCGGAAATATTGGAACGTGAGTGCAGTTTATTGGACATTGAACATGAAATATATGAAAAAGTAAAAGAAAAGATGGACAAAAATCAGCGTGATTATTTCTTAAGGGAGCAGCAACGTGTCATTTCCGAGGAATTAAACGATGGCGATAGCCCTTTAGATGATGCTGATGAATTTTCGGATAAAGTTTGTGAAATAAAAAATATTTCCGAAGAGTCAAGAGAGCGTCTTTTAAAAGAATGCGACAAGCTAGCAAGAATGCCAATGCAATCACAGGAGGCAAGCGTTATTCGCTCCTATCTTGAGGTTTGTTTGGATTTGCCGTTTGACACATTTACCAAAGATACCCTTGACATTGTTAAGGCCAAAAAACAACTAGATCACGACCATTATGGACTTGATAAGGTGAAAGATCGCATACTTGAGTTGCTTTCAGTAAGAAAATTAAAACCTGATGTAAAAGGGCAAATTATCTGTCTTGTTGGACCTCCTGGTGTGGGAAAAACCTCAATAGCAGCTTCAATTGCAAAGGCATTAAATCGCAGATATGTTCGATTGTCACTTGGTGGAATTAATGATGAAAGCGAAATCAGAGGTCACAGAAAAACCTATCTAGGTTCAATGCCTGGAAGAATTATTCAAGCATTAAGACAAGCTAAAACCTATAATCCTCTTATTTTGCTTGATGAGATTGACAAAATGAGTAGTAATTTTAGGGGTGATCCAGCATCTGCAATGCTTGAGGTTTTAGATTCAGAGCAAAACAATACATTTGCCGATCACTATGTTGAAATTCCGTTTGACTTAAGCAGAGCTTTGTTCATAACAACTGCCAACAACGTACAATCTATTCCTTCACCACTTTTAGACCGTATGGAGGTTATTGAGCTTTCAAGTTATACAAGGGAAGAAAAATTTAACATTGCAAAACACCATCTAGTGAAAAAGCAAATTGAAAAAAATGGACTTACAACAAAGCAGTTATCTATTAAAGATAGTGCTTTGTATGAAATTTTGGATTGCTACACCCGTGAGGCAGGAGTGCGTAACCTTGAACGTAAAATCGGTAGTATTTGCCGTAAAACTGCAAAGTATATTGTAAGCGGAGAAAAAGAAAAAGTAGTAGTAACTGATAAAAATATTGAAGAATTTTTGTCTGCAAGACGATATAAAAAGACTCTCAAAGAGTGCAAAGATGTAGTCGGTGTAGTCAATGGGCTTGCGTGGACATCAGTTGGCGGTGAAATGCTTGATATTGAGTGTTCAATTATGGATGGCACAGGAAAAGTTAAGCTTACTGGTAGCTTAGGCGATGTTATGAAAGAATCAGCTGATATTGCAATTAGCTTTGTTCGCACAATAGCAAGTGAATATAATATTAAACCAGACTTTTACAAGACTTGTGATATACATATCCATGCACCAGAGGGCGCAGTTCCAAAGGATGGACCATCAGCTGGTGTTACAATGGTGACAGCACTTGTTTCAGCACTTACGAACATACCAGTGAGAGGTGACGTTGCAATGACTGGTGAAATCTCTCTTAGGGGTAGAGT
>JBAQWI010000168.1:0-3678 GCA_049298835.1 Oscillospiraceae bacterium | reverse complement strand
AATTATACTAAAATCATCTTCAGGTCTCAAAGAGTCTGAGAAAACTCTAAACGCAAAATCCTTCCCTGTAACAACAGGGTCAGCAGAATCCCAAACTGTACCATTAAAGAAGTTGTAAGCTTCTCTATATCAGCCTGGACAGTTGCATCCCCGCACATTACACGGTGTCGGCCCAGCAGCCATATATCGCCAGGCTTCGTTACTGGCTCAATAATCTTCTCTACTTCAGCCGCCACATCGAAATCATCGTCAAAGACCTCTGGGAAATCTTCAAATTGGGATAGGACCTCTTCTAATTCCGAGACATCAAAGCCGGTTAGATCCATATCAAAAGCCCCGGTATTCAGCTCCTCTAAGAGGTCCTTCAGCCGGGGCAAATCCCAATCGCCGCTTATTTTATTTAGAGCCAGATTCAGGGCTTTTTCCTTATCCTCAGGTAGATCTACAACTGAGACCTCGACCTCGATTCTCCCCAGTTCCTGGAGCACCTTAAGACGCTGGTGGCCTCCTACGATTCGGCCAGTTCGTTGATTCCAGATGATAGGTTCGACATAGTCAAACTCCAGGATGGATTTTTTGAGCTTTTCGTATTCTGGATCGCCAGGCTGGAGATCTTTTCGTGGGTTGTAGTCAGCTAATATCAGATCATTAATGCTTTTTGTTTCAATTCTCAATAGATGGCACCTCCCGGATGGGGTTAATTCCTTTATTTACTCATTTACCACTTAATACTACAATATACTAAAAAAGGGATGAATAATATGAACGCATGTTTTCTTTGTAAGTCACAAGCAGAAATTGAATTCTATCCGTCAATCCGTATCTTTCACGTTAGTTGCTGTACTACTTGTGGTGATTATTCAATAACCGATGAAGCAGTATCAAATTTACGATACAGTAATGAAATACTATGTAAAATATCATGCTTCATCAATGAAAGATCATTTAGAAATATGAAACCAATTATATTATTCCATGATACTCCAGATGTTTCTGTCTTGGAATCATTCACTGATCCGGTAGTAGCCATCAAAGAGGCAATATCAAGTTATCCTCAAAAGATATCCGAACGCATTGATAGAATTCTGCTAAATTTGGCTAGACTATCAAGATATTCAGGTTACTGGTTTAGCATAAGCACTAGCGATTATCCCGTTTTCTTTTGTGACAGCCAAGAAACTGATGCTTTAATGTTTATAGTAAGCTATTTAGTAAATGAAGGCCTTTTAGAATCAAAAAACAAAGCAATAGTTTTCCAATCAAATTATCGTCTAACACCAAAAGGATGGAGTAGGATAAACGAGATTGAAAGACAAGGCTTACAGTCTAATACTGCTTTTGTAGCAATGTGGTTTGACCCCTCTATGGTTCCTGCTTGGGAAAATGGTTTCTATAAAGCTATCGATGCGAATGGTTTTAACCCAATTCGGATTGATCAGATAGAACATAACAATGATATAACTGACGAAATATTGGCTGATATTAAACATAGTAAATTTGTTGTTTGCGATTTTACCGGGCAGCGTGGCGGTGTATATTTTGAAGCTGGTTATGCTTTAGGATTAGGAAAACCAGTAATATGGACTTGTAAAAAAGATGATTTTGAAAACTGCCATTTTGATACTGAACATAGGAATCATATTATTTGGGAAACCGATGAAGAATTGTTTTCAAAATTAAATAATAGAATAAGGGCTACAATCATTTAAAAGTAGCCTTGGTTTCCAAAGGTTACTTTAATATATCTATGCGCTTTCACGCTTTAGACGATCAACAATGTATATTTTCCCCTTGGGAGTCACTCTCACCAGTCGGTAACCTTCTCGCATATCTGTTCCCCATATAAAAAGCCCCGGCTTTCACCAGGGCGTGTCGCAACTTCGTGCAAAAGACAAAACCCGCCACTTGGATATAGTGACGGGTAGCTATTTTAATTTTAACATCTTTTATCGGGATGTCAATTATTCATGAAGCGTTCCACCATTTCTCCTTAATATTGTCATATTTAGAGGGATTAATTCCTTTATCTAGAATATTATTCAGAACCAGAATATAACTATCACATAAATAAATCAACGGAAGTGATTAAAATGTCAATATCTGAACGTATAACTGAATTGGAAAATAAGATATTAGTAGATTCCAACAATCGTGAATTATGTAAAGAACTTAGAAGTTTATATCATAAAAGTAAACAATATCAACGTGCTATTGATTTCGCTCGACAAATAATTGACCAAAAAGGAGCAAGCTCAGATCTATTATCTTGTGTGGGCGTAGGTTTTTTGGGTTTAGGACAATATGAAAAGGCCATTGAGAATTTTCAAAGAGCAATTGAACTCGATCCTATCTATGCCTATCCATGGCATGGGCTGGGTACTGTTTACTATTATCAAAAAAACTATGAAAAAACCATTGAGTATCTTCGAAAAGCAATTGAACTCGATCCTACCTTTACCTATCCATGGCATGGACTGGGTGCTGTTTTCTTCATGCAAAACAATAATGAAGAAGCCATTGAGCATTATCAAAAAGCAATTGAACTCGAACCTATCTATGCCGATGCATGGCATGGACTGGGTAGTGTTTACTTTGAACAAGAGAATTATGAAGAAGCCATTAAGCATTATCAAAAAGCAATTGAACTCGATCCTATCTATGCCGATGCATGGCGTGAACTGGGTAGTGTTTACTACGTACAAGACGATTATGAAAAAGCCATTGAAGCTTATCAAAATGCAATTTCGATAAATCAACTAGATGGGAAATCATATTATCGTTTGGGACTTTTATATAAAGAAAAAAATAATCCGGATTATGCACTTGAAGTACTAACTAAAGCTTTATGTGTTATACCAAAAACTGATATTTACTGGTATTCGGATTTGGAATTCTTAAAGTACAAAATTGAAGGGCTTATGAAGCAGCAAATTAATCTGGAAAAAAGTGGGGAAATTAGTCCTGATCCTTTAATACAGATCTTGCGACAGACTCGTATTATCGAGAAAAAATCTATTGAGAACAAGAAGAGACTCAATTCCTTCTTACAAGAGAAGCCGAATATTGATCCTAATAAAGGCGAGCATTATTTTGAAGTCCTTCGCCGCTGGAATTCCTACACGCCCATCATCGGGGATGGACATTTCAGCAGTAAGGGGGGCGGTTATTTTATTAAATACCAGGGATACGGTATAGTGATTGATCCCGGTTTTAACTTTATTGATAACTTTAAGGAAAAGGGGCATGAATTCCGGGAAATAACGCATGTATTTATTTCTCATGCCCATAATGATCACGCAGCTGATCTGGAATCAATTCTTACACTATTGTTTAAATATAACGAAGAGATTAAGGATTCCGACGATGATTCTAAAATGACAATCAGAAAAGAGATCGCAGAAGAAAATAACTGCAAACATAGTGATGTAACCAGGGAAATGATCGAGAAAAAGTTCGCAAATTCTAAAAGGCGAAATATTATTCACATATATATAACCTCAAGTGTTTTCAAAAAATATAATGGTATGTTAAATCTTTTTAAGTCTGATAATTATGAACTTCATTTTCTTGAAGCTGAAAAAATAATTGAGATTTCTGATTTGAAAATTAGTGTTACCAAGGCATTTCATTATGATATTCTTTCTGACAAAAGTTCAGTAGGATTATCCTTTGCAAATG
>JBAQWI010000167.1:0-12900 GCA_049298835.1 Oscillospiraceae bacterium | reverse complement strand
CCTTAAAGTCACCGCCGTTTTTGCGAATACTGTCAACGGCATACATTGCTTCTGGAAAGCCTTGCAAAACACCATGATCGGTAATTGCTACTGCTTTGTGCCCCCAATTAAATGCGGTATTTATAATATCTTTGGGTCTTATAATTGCGTCCATGGAGGACATAATGGTGTGCAAATGAAGCTCAACACGTTTTTCTTTCGCATCATCTTGACGAGGAATTTTCTTATAAGTCATGATGTCATAAGGTCTTATGGTTACCTCTTTGTCATACTTGTCATAAGAGCAATCACCTCTGGCTATGATAACTGAGCCTTTTACTATAGACTCAAGCTTTTTTTCATTTTTCTTGTCATCAATGATTTTTAGCGTATTTGACGATGTATAATCCGTGAAATCAATCGACATGATAACCTTTGAATTGTCACGACTATAGCGAACATCTTTGGCAAAAACCTCGCCACAAACTACAACTCGTCCGCTCATTGCATCAACATCGGATAAAGGCATTGGCTTTTCTGCAATCTTTTTACCCAACACAATAGCACCATACTCACACTCAAAAGGCATTTTAGAAAGGTTGATACGCTGTGTTTTCTCTTTTTTAGGTTTTGACGTTGATTTTTCAGAAGAATTATCATAATACCCATCACCGTTTGAGATAGGTGGGGGTGCATCGTAGCCTGTTTCAATTGGCAAACTTGCCTCAAATTTTTCTTTGTCAGCATCTAGCACACCAGTAAACCCAATGTTTATATTAAATGAAAACTCAGTTGCAATAAATTTTGCAATTTCCTTGTCAACATTGCATTTTTGTAACAAGTCTGCCCCACCCTGCTTAATCTCAATGGTAAGTTTGTTATTTTCATATGTAGCAACAGCCTCATCGAAATAGCCATTTATCATTGCCACTGTTGATTTTAATGCAAAGATAATTTCAGGAAAATAATCTCCGGTAAACATATCTTTGGTGTATTTTGTATGTATTTTAACTTGAGTTAATTCAAGTGTTTTTTTAATCTCATCTTGAGCGATACCGATTAGCTCCTTGCAAAGTAAACGCTCGGGTCTGATTGTAATTTCAATTTCGCCACTCTCTCGTCTTGTGTCAATATATAAGACCTCTGCTTCAAGCATTGCATCTTGTAATTTTGTTTTTGTACACGCCGAAAAAAGCGTTTTAAACCTGTTATCCAATTGTAATATCACTTCTTTCGTTTTATATATCCTTTTAGAGCTTGTCTATTTCAGCCAAAAGCGCATTTAGTATCTCTTCTTCTGGGACAGTTTTTACGATTTCGCCTTTTTTGAAGATGACACCGCAATTTAAGCCTCCAGCAACTCCAACGTCAGCCTCTTTTGCCTCGCCAGGGCCATTGACTACGCAACCCATAACTGCAACTTTGATATTCTTTTTGCAGTCTTTGAGCTTGTCCTCGACAGCTTTTGTAAGGGAAATCAAGTCGATTTGTGTCCTGCCACAAGTTGGGCAAGATACAATTTCGACACCGTTTTGTCGCACACCACAAGCCTTTAATATGTCATATCCAGCAGAGATTTCCTCAACTGGGTTTGCTGTTAGTGATACTCTGATTGTGTCACCGATGCCATCGCAAAGCAAACTTCCGATGCCAATTGCATTTTTAAGGATGCCCATATGTGCAGTTCCTGCCTCAGTTACACCCAAATGGAGCGGATACTCACACTCTTTTGCAAGTAGTCGATATGCCTCAATCGTAGTTTTCACATTGGATGATTTTATAGAAATGACAGTATCATAAAAATCAAATTTTTCAAGCAGATGTGTATGGTATAATGCACTCTCCACCAAAGCTTGTGGTGTAGGTGAACCATATTTTTTCAAAATATGCTTTTCCACTGAACCAGAATTTACACCAATGCGAATTGGAATATTTTTTGCCTTGCAAGCATCCACCACCGCTTTTACTCGCTCGTCATCGCCAATATTGCCTGGATTGATACGAATTTTGTCAATTCCTGCTTCAATTGATTTGAGGGCAAGTCGATAATCAAAGTGAATATCAGCAACAAGTGGAATTGCAACCGCTGCTTTAATTGCAGGAATTAGTTTGATTGCGTCTTCGTTTGGAATTGCAACACGCAATATCTCACAGCCTGCTTTATATAGCTCAACTGCCTGTTTCACATTGCCTTCTATGTCACTCGGGTGAACGGAAAGCATTGATTGTACCGTAATACTTCCGTCACCCAAAGTGTATTGTCCTACCTTTACAGGTCTCACTTTTCTTTTGTCCATTATTTATTAAACCTCCATGCCTAAAACAAACTAAATATATCCTTACATGTTATCACTATCATCAATCCAAACAGCAGAATTAAGCCTGCTCCATTGATGTAGCCTTCATATTTTTGTGAAATTGGTTTGCGTCTAATTGCCTCAATGATAAAAAATACAATCCTACCACCGTCTAGCGCTGGGAATGGTAGCAAATTAAACATTCCGATGCTGATTGAAATAAACGCCGCAATACTAAGCAAGCTCTTAAATCCCATTTTTGCCGCTTGACCTACCACTTGCCCTACGCCAACAGGACCTGAAAGCTCCATAAGGTTGATTTTGCCACTAACCAAGTCGCCAATTGATGCCCATGAATTTCTTGCAAGGGAAACAGTTTCTTTAAATGCACGACCTACTCCCCCAAAGAAAGATGGGTCTTGTGCCTTTACCATAAAGTCAAGATAGATTTTTTTTGTTTCACCCTCACCACTTACAGTGAATTTTACTTCGGGCAGTTTTACCTTTTCGCCGTTTCTCATAACCTGCATATTTACTAAACCATCTGTGTCACGCATAATCTCAAAAACGATGTCCTTATCCGTAAAAATTGCGGTTTTATTAATTTTAACTATTTTATCGCCGACAGCAAGACCAGTTTGGCTTGTAGATGCATCTGCTTTAAATTGTGCAACTGTAGTTGAGTTGTAGTGCTTAACTCCAATCAGCGAAAATGCAATGATTGAAAAACCCAAAATTAAATTCATCACAGCACCCGCAACGCAGATAGCAATACGTTTAGATACGCTCTTTTTAGAAAAGGAATTTTCGTCCTCAGACGCGTCCATTTCACCCTCCATTGCAACGTATCCACCAATTGGAAACAGCCTTAGTGCGTATAAGGTTTCCTTAGGTTTAAACTTGATAAGTGCAGGACCCATACCCAGTGAAAATTCTTTTACCGTTACCTTGCAGAGTTTTGCAACAATAAAATGCCCCAACTCATGGATAAATATGATTAAGCCGAAAATTATTATCGTATATAATATAGCCAATTTGTCGCCACCTTTTCTATTTTTTTGAGAGTACAAACTCTCTTGCGAGTCGATCGGCAATCAGTATGTCATCAACATCAAAATCGTCAACATCATATTTTATGGAAAGTGATCCATAGACTAATTTGCCTATATCAAGAAATGAAATCTCACCATTTAAGAACAACTCTACCGCCTGCTCATTTGCCCCGTTTACAATTGTAGGATACAATCCACCTCGTTTTATTGCTTCCTTGCAAGCCTTGAGGCAGATAAAAGTGTCTTCGTCAGCTTCAAAAAAAGTGAGTTTTCCATATTCAGTAAGAGAAAGTCTACCCGTATCACATTTGAAACGATCTGGGTAGGTAAGTGCATATTGAATCGGAATTTTCATATCTGGAACACCAAGCTGTGCCATTACAGCATTGTCATCATACTCAACGAGCGAGTGGATAACGCTCTCACGATGCACAACAATTTCTACTTCATCTGGGGATTTATCAAATAGCCAGCAAGCCTCAATTAGTTCAAGCCCCTTGTTCATCAAGGTCGCAGAATCTATCGTAATTTTTGATCCCATGCTCCAGTTTGGGTGATTAAGAGCATCTTTTAAGGTAACAGATTCCAGCTCTTTCTTTGTCTTTCCAAAGAATGGACCACCCGATGCAGTTAAAATTATCTTTTTAACCTGTGCTTTATTGTTTCCTTGCATTGATTGAAATATGGCTGAATGTTCGCTATCAATGGGCAGGATTGAAACTCCATTTTTTTTGGCACTCTCGATCACAAGTTTGCCACCCGTTACAAGAGTTTCCTTGTTTGCAAGCGCTATCGTCTTTTTCGCGTCTATTGCAGCGAGTGTAGGTTTTAACCCCACCATTCCCACAACGCAATTTAGCAAAACATCACATTCTTCCATTGATGCAAGCGAAATAAGTCCCTCAATACCAGTTAGTATTTCTACATTTATATCGTTAATGAGAAGCTTTAATTCCTCATATTTTTCTTTATTAAAGATACAGACTTTTTTAGGACAGTATTTTTTCACTTTTGCTACCAAAAGTTCTATATTTGAGTGTGCTGAAAGTCCCACTACTTTAAACCCCTGAGAATCACAAATCTCAAGTGATTGTGTTCCTATTGAGCCAGTTGAACCCAAAATGCAAATATTTTTCATATGTTTTAGTGTCGCCACCTTTCTGGCATAATTGTAAAATGCCCCGCGTCAAGCATATGCCTAACGAGGGGCTTATTTAACTTAAACTGTTAGAATTTTCAATACTATAAAAATGAATGGCGCAACTAAAAGTACCGAATCAAATCGGTCTAGCACACCACCGTGTCCTGGCATAATCGACCCAAAATCTTTAATTTGACATTGCCTTTTAATTGCAGATGCTGTCAAGTCACCAAGCACACCCGAGAGTGAGCCGAAAATTCCAACGAATATCAATGTAAAATAGTTAATCTGAACAACCTGTCCTTGTGACTTCATTATAAAATAATAGAGTACTGTAATGAGCGAAATAAAAAACAAGCACGACGCTACACCACCATAGACACCTTCAACCGTTTTATTGGGACTAATCTTTGGAGCAAGCTTACGTTTGCCCAAAAATCTGCCTGCAAAATATGCACCAGTGTCAGCTCCCCAAGAACAAGCAAAAATTAGCAATGTGTAATATAGTCCTTGATAGTGCCCAAACTCGTTTCTAAGCATAAGTAGGACATAAAACAAGCTTGGAACAATGACTATCGTTAAAAAACCAAATAAATGTTGTTTAAAGCTAATCTTTTTCGAGCTTATCGTATTAATAACAATGGCAATAACCGCAATCAAAAAAAGTACTGCACCCCAGATATACCAAAATAATACTTTTGAATGTCCATCTATGTCTCTGACTGGATATATAAAAGGCATCACCGCCCCAATCATAAATGCCACTGTAAGTGGGATGCTTTTGGTGCATTTAGTTGCAAGCAACAGCTCATGAACAGCTATGAGTGATACAATACAGATTGCAATATCGTAAATAATGCTATCAAAGCAAAACAAAATTGTAAAAAAAACAACCAGACCGAGCAAAGCAGTAATAATACGTTGTTTCAAGTTATATTCCTCCAAATCGTCTGTTGCGTTTTGCAAACTCTGCAAGTGCCTTATCAAGACATTTTTCATTGAAATCAGGCCAAAGGATATCCATAAAGATAAACTCTGCGTATGCTGACTGGAACGTCATAAAGTTTGAAAGCCTCTGTTCACCACTAGGTCTGATTATCAAATCAACATCAGGTTGACCCCTTGTATACAATCTGTCAGCAATTGTTTGTGTTGTTATTTCATCAACGGAAAGCTTTTTTTCGCTAACCTCTTTTGAAATAAGTTTTACAGCGTTTAATATTTCGTCTTGTCCACCATAATTGATAGCGATGTTTAAAACAAGCCCTGTAAAGTCTGCACTTTCCTTTTCACAATCAGCAATTTTTTTCAAAATATCCTCATCAAATGCTGAAAGGTCACCAATAAATCTTGTGCACACATTTTCGCTTTTATAGTTTTTCGCATCAGCAAGATAAATGCGCAAAAGCTCAATAATAGCTTTAATCTCGTCTTTTGGGCGTTTCCAATTTTCAGTAGAAAACGCATAAACGGTAAGATATTTTATGCCAAGCTTGTTTGCATAGCGAACAGTATTGCGAAATGCAGTTGCGCCGACCTTGTGTCCTGCTTTGCGAGGCAAGCCACGCTTTTTTGCCCATCTGCCATTTCCATCCATAATGATGCCAATATGACGGGGCAATACATCTTTTTGTGGCATACGTCCTCCTAATCAATTGGAAACACCGAGTTATAAATTTTTATCACGAGAATACTACTATCAAGAGTTTTCCACTACGCCTTTGGCTCGTGAAAAGCCACCAAATAAATAATATTCGTTCAAGCTTTGCTTTCGCTCATTCTTGTAATCGAAACATTTTTATGGAAGTTCTTTTGTTGCTCTCATTTCATTCGCTCCCAAAAGAACGATTAAACTATGGGCGTTTCGCTTCGCCTTTGGCTCGTGAAAAGCCACATAGTTTATATCTCCATAATCTCTTTTTCTTTAATTTTAGATATTTCATCGGCTAGTTTACAGTATCTATCAGTAAGCTTTTGTATTTTTTCCTCACCGATTTTCAAATCATCTTCACCTATTTTAGACTCTTTTTTAAGAGATTTTAGTTTCTCATTTGCATCACGCCTAATAGAACGGATTGCAACTTTGCCCTCTTCAGTATGTTTGCCAATATCTTTAACAATGTCACGACGACGCTCTTCGTTTAATGGTGGAAAGTTAATTCTTAGTACCTTACCATCATTATTTGGGTTTATTCCCAAATCAGATACAAGGATTGCTTTTTCTATAGTAGAAAGAGTTGACATATCCCAAGGTTGAATGACTAGCATTCTTGCCTCTGGTACAGATATTGCTGCCATTTGGTCAATTTTTGTAGGAACTCCATAATAGTCAACTGTAACTTTTTCTAAAACTGCTGGGTTTGCTCTGCCTGCTCTGATTGCTTTAAAATCGTGCTCCAAGCTCGCAATTGATTTTTGCATCTTCTCTTCGGTGTTTCTAATTGTGTCTTGCATAATGATACCCTCCAAAATGTGTTTATATGTTTATTTATTCTTTTACTAATGTGCCCACAGTTACTCCATTTATTGCATCTACAATGTTTTGAGGACGATTTAGATTAAATACCAATACCGGTATGTTATTGTCCTTACACATTGATGCAGAGGTCGAATCCATAACTCCTAAATCTTTTGCTAAAACTTCGCCAAACGTTAATGTGTCATATTTTACTGCGTCTGGAAATTTATTTGGATCTTTATCATAAACTCCATCAACCATAGTTGCTTTAAAAATGATGTCTGCTTCAATTTCAGCAGCTCTTAAAGAGGAAGCTGTATCAGTTGAGAAGAATGGATTTCCAGTTCCACAACCAAAAATAACAACTCTGCCCTTTTCAAGATGACGAACTGCTTTATTTCTAATGTAAGGCTCTGCAACTGCTTGCATTGCAATTGCAGTTTGAACTCTAACGTCAACACCCATTCCTTCAAGCACATCGGCTACTGCCAATGCATTCATTGTGGTTCCAAGCATACCGATATGGTCTGCTCTTGTTCTGTCCATTGCACCGCTTGAACGTCCTCGCCAAAAGTTTCCTCCACCGACAACAATGCCAATTTGAACACCTAATTCCGAGGCTTCTTTAATGCTTCGACACACGTCTTTTATCACTGTATAGTCAAGACCAAATCCTTTGTCGCCTGCAAGTGCTTCGCCCGAAAGCTTCAGTAAAACACGTTTGTATTTTATTGGCATATTTAACTCTCCTTTATTGTGCGCCACAAAACAAAACAAAGCCAAACTTAATAATTCGCTTTGTTTTTGTAACACTCTTCTTAGTTTCATTTCTTAATTTATATATATTTTACAATATGATGCTGTCAAAGTAAAGCCAAATTGAAATTTTTTTAAAATTGTGGTATAATATTCACAATAGATTAACATATAGGATAAATTTCGGCATTTTTCGCACTGCAAATATTGCTGTATTTTATTATATATAAATGTAGGGATTCTATACTTTCTTTATGAAAAAACAAATCCTTTACAAACAATATGCTATATGATATACTATTTTAGTGCCTTGCCGTAGCTTATGGGATTATGCCTTATTTTAAGGAGTTTTACCTGCCCTTTGCTCTGACATCGCAAATAATCAAAGAGGTGAAAGATAATGCTTAGAAAAGAAGAAAAAACCGCTGTTATCGTTGATAACCGTACACATGAAACTGACACTGGTTCTCCAGAAGTTCAAATTGCTATTCTAACAAAGAGAATTAACGATTTAACTGAACACACAAAAATTCACGCGAAAGACCATCACTCACGTCGTGGACTACTAAAAATGGTTGGTCATCGTCGTAACCTTCTAAATTACCTAAAGAACAAAGATATCGAGAGATACCGTACTACTATTGCTAAACTTGGTATCCGTAAGTAATTTTTTTTATCAAAGGCAGACAGCTTTTAGTTGTCTGCCTTGCGATATTTTAAAAAGCAAATTCATCATTCATTAAAACCAATGGCAGAACTTAAACTTCAGGAACTTTAGCATTAAATCGTGAGACTGTGTAAAGATAACTACTAACCGCAAACTCTCTATGCAGAACTAGGATTTTGTGCTAAACCTGTGTTTTTACTGCCTTAAAATTAAGGAGGCATTTTATTATGTTTGAAAATTACAAAGTGTATGAAACCACATTTGCTGGTCGAAAGCTTAAAGTTGAAACAGGAAAAACTTGTGGATTATCAAATGGCTCATGCTGGGTTAGATACGGCGATACAGTAGTTATGGCAAACGTTACAGCATCAACAAAGCCACGTGACGGCATCGACTTCTTCCCTCTTTCAGTTGATTACGAGGAGAAACTTTATGCTGTAGGTAAAATACCTGGATCATTTATGAAACGTGAAGCTCGTCCTTCCGAAAACGCAATTCTTACTTCAAGACTTGTTGACCGTCCTATGCGTCCACTTTTCCCTGAGGGAATGAGAAATGACGTTTCTATTGTTATGACAGTACTTGCAACTGATATTGACAACTCTCCTGAAATCGCAGGAATGATTGCTGCCTCTATTGCTGTTACTATTTCAGACATTCCTTTTGCTGGTCCTATCGGTGGTATTAACGTTGGTTTGGTTGATGGCGAAATCGTACTAAATCCAAACATCGAGCAAAGAGCAAAATCAGACTTAGACCTAACAATTGCTGCAACAAAAGCAAAAGTTGTTATGATTGAAGCTGGCGCAAACGAAGTGCCTGAAGACATCATGATGGACGCTATCAAAAAAGCTCATGCTGAAATCCAAAATATCTGTGATTTCATTTCAGATATTCAAAAAGAAATTGGTAAAGAGAAATTCGAGTTTGAAAAAGTTGGCGTTAACCCAGAATTTTTTGCTGCTGTTAAAACTCTTTGCGAGGAAAAAGTAAAACTTGCTCTTGATACTGACGACAAAACTGTTCGTGACCAACGTCTAAAACCAATTGTTGCTGAAATCGAAGAGAAACTTTCTGAGCAATTTGCTGATTATATGTGGCAAATTGGCGAAGTTATGTACAAACTTCAAAAATATATTGTTAGAAACTGGCTATTCACTGGCAAACGTGTTGATGGCAGAGGCATGAACGATATCAGACCTTTGGCTGCTGAAGTTAACCTACTTCCTCGTGTTCACGGTTCAGGAATGTTCACTCGTGGACAAACTCAAGTGTTGAACGTTGTAACTTTAGGCCCTATCAGAGATTCTCAAATGCTTGACAGCATTGACGAAAATGTAGAAAAACGCTATATGCATCATTATAATTTTCCATCTTATTCAGTTGGTGAAACTCGTCCAAGTCGTGGTCCTGGACGTCGTGAAATTGGTCACGGTGCACTTGCTGAAAGAGCACTTATCCCTGTACTTCCATCTGTTGACGTTTTCCCATATGCAATCCGTTCAGTATCAGAGATCCTTTCTTCAAACGGATCAACTTCACAAGGTTCTATCTGTTCTGCAACTTTAGCACTTATGGATGCTGGTGTTCCACTAAAAGCACCTGTAGCTGGTATCTCTTGCGGTCTAATCACTACTGAAGACGGCAGTTACCAAACAATGGTTGATATTCAAGGACTTGAAGACTTCTATGGAGATATGGACTTCAAAGTTGGCGGTACTCATAAAGGTATCACTGCTATCCAAGTTGATATTAAGACTGATGGTCTTTCCTACGAAGTTATTGCTGAAGCATTTGAGAAAACAAGAAAAGCTAGACTCTTCATCTTAGATGAGATTATGGCGAAAGCGATTGCTGCTCCTCGTGCTGACGTTTCAGAGTTTGCTCCTAAGGTTATGAAAACTATGGTTCCTGTGGACAAAATTAGAGAAGTTATTGGTCAAGGCGGAAAAGTTATCCAAAAAATTTGTGCTGACTGTGCAGTTAAAATCGACATTGATGATACTGGATTATGCGTTATCATGGGCGTTAACCTTGAAAGCACAAAACGTGCACTTGCTATCGTTGAATCTATCTCACACGACCCTGAAGTAGGCGCAATCTATAAAGGTAAAGTTGTTCGTCTTATGACTTTCGGTGCATTCGTTGAGATTGCTCCTGGTAAAGATGGATTGGTTCATATATCAAAACTTTCTGAGCAAAGAGTTGAAAAAGTTGAGGACGTTGTTTCTATTGGAGACACAATCTTTGTAAAAGTAACTGAGATTGACGGACAAGGCAGAATTAATCTTTCAAGAAAAGACGCTATGGCAGATATCGCTGCAAAACAAAGCAAAGAATAATAATAAATTTTTAAGCCATCTGCAATTTGCAGGTGGCTTTTTTTCCATATTTCGGTTATAATATGAAAAGACATTGTAGCTTTATACTTGTTTTAGGCTGCAAATAGGCAATTTTACCACAGCAAGACACGTCCTTGTGGTATAATAGACAGACAAACTAATTAAGGGGAATATGATATGCGTATGCAAAAACCAAAACAAAAGAAGTTAAAAGTCGGATTTATATTTGTATTTATTATTTTAATCGTATTGGTGTTGGGCGGGCTTTATTTTGCACAGATTGTAAGTGAACTCAACCATAATGATTTGGACAAGGACAAGCTAGGAATTGCGGTTCCTGTAAAAGATGATCCAAATGATCAGTCTATTACAAACATAGCGCTTTTTGGCGTTGACAGAAGAAATGATCAAAAAGATGTTCATTCTGATGTCATTATGGTGATGTCTATTGACAAAAAGCACAACAAAATCAAGCTGTCATCTATTATGCGTGACACCGCTGTTGAAATTGAGGGCCATGGTCAAGATAAGATTACAAAAGCATATTTTTACGGTGGTCCAGAGCTTGCAGTAAAGACGATTAACCAAAACTTCAACCTTGATATAGCAGAATATGCAACAGTAGATTTCAAGCAGACTGCAACCATTATAAATGCAGTTGGTGGTGTAGAAATTAACATTTCAGAAGAAGAAAGGCTAGATGCAAACAACAGCATCTATGAGCAGGCGGCTGTCGCTGGACTTCCTCAAGATATCATTAAAGAAGCTGGCTTGCAAATATTAAGTGGTACACAAGCAGTTGCCTATGCGCGTATCCGCCATGTTGGAAACTCTGACTTTGAGCGCACTGACCGTCAGCGAGAAGTGCTAGAGAAAATGTTTCACAAAGCAATTACAATGAACAAACTACAATATCCTGAATTCGCAAGAAAGATGTTGCCAGCAATTGAAACTTCATTGGATATAGGCGAAATTCTAGGACTTTCAAGCATTATGCTCAGGGATGTTAGCTTTGAGGACTTACGTTTTCCAATGAACTCCGAATTAATTGGAGATGGTAGCATTCTCATAAGCAAGAATAATGAAGCCCTTAATGTTGACCTTAAATCAATGACAGAACATATGCGTCAGTTTATCTACGATGACATTAAACCAGAAAAATAATACACTTTTTCGCTTTAATGTAATAAAAGTTTACATTTACATACCTGTGTTTGTGTATAATTCCTCTTGACATTAAAGCAGCTAAAAAGTTATAATGTTAGATAAGTTTTATTGTGCTGTGTCATATTTTATTAAAGTTTGCTGCAAACTTATTTTAATTGAGATATGAAAATCACAGTTTTAATATGTGCTTGGTTGGGCTTTGCCCTTCCACTAATTTATGCCGAAGCACAGCGGCGGAACAGGAGCTATTTATGGAAATGGAAAACCTTTATAAGAAGTTTTGCACCGAGAAATTTGATGAAAATGGTGTTTTAAACTACTTTAAAATTGACTGTCCTGATAACTTTAATTTTGCGTATGATATTGTTGACAAAATTGCTGAGTATGAGCCAAATCGTCGTGCTATGGTTTGGACTGATGAGCATGGAGCAGAAAAAGTTTTCTCTTTTGCTGACATGAGCAAATATTCAAATAAAGTCGCAAATATGCTGACTGCAAAAGGAGTAAAAAAGGGCGATAAGGTTATGCTTATCCTGAAACGCCACTACGAATTTTGGTTTGCAATTTTGGCTCTCCACAAAATAGGTGCTATTGCAATTCCTGCTACGAATTTGCTTACTACTAAGGATATCGTTTATAGAACGGGAGCTGCAAGCATTAGCGGAATTATTTGTTCTGGTACCTGTCATATCTCTGATTACGTTGATGAAGCAGAGGGCAAATGTGGTAAATTTACAGTTAAAATCCTTGCTCGTGCTCACAAAGATGGCTGGGATAATTTTGACGATGAAATAGAAAAGTATTCTGATAAATTTGAGCGTATAGAAAATAATAAACATGAGGATATGCTTGCCTACTTTACTTCTGGAACAACGGGCAATCCTAAACTTGTTATGCATGACTATTCCTATCCTCTCGCGCACATCATTACAGCAAAATACTGGCACTGTTGCGAGCCCGATGGATTACACCTCACCCTTGCCGAAACTGGCTGGGCAAAGGCTGCATGGGGCAAGTTATACGGTCAATGGGTCACTGCAT
>JBAQWI010000166.1:0-1935 GCA_049298835.1 Oscillospiraceae bacterium | reverse complement strand
TAGGATTTGGAAGGGGACCATACTGAGGACCCATATTCTAAAATTGGTCTGATATAGATTTTAAAAGCTCTTACAAGGTTTGGAATGGATTTGGAAAGAAATG
This sequence comes from Oscillospiraceae bacterium, assembly GCA_049298835.1. Lineage (GTDB taxonomy): Bacteria > Bacillota > Clostridia > Oscillospirales > Ruminococcaceae > Paludihabitans. Next base: position 1,832 of record JBAQWI010000166.1, on the reverse strand, counting down.
ATCGAAGGATGAGTGATGATCTCTGGTTGGCCCTCTTTAATTGTGATTACATGGAGACTCCCAAGTCTGTGGCAATGTCAGTATGATTAATTGTTACGTCTGAAAGAGAATAAGAGTTAGTATCTGGGTGTTTTCCGATTTGTAGGACAGAACATTTGGAGTGAGAGATGCTGATTTGCCATGTAGATGACCATTTGGATATGAGATTTAGATGGAATTGAAAGTTTGTTTTAGAGTTAGGCAATGAGACCTCAGTATATAATTTTATATCATCAGCAAACAGCTTTGCAATGACAGCATTGTCAAGGCAGTCTGTGATATCGTTAATAAACAAATTGAAGAGGAGTGGTCCAAGGACACTACCCTGAGGAACACCGCTGGTCACTGGGAGAAAATTTGATAGTTTTGACCCCACCCGAACAGAATGAGTACGTTTGGATAGGAAAGATTCAATCCAGAACAGCAAATCACCATCTATCCCATAACTAATGAGTTTGTGAAGAAGTTTAGAGTGAGAGATAGAGTCGAAGGCTCTCTGAAAGTTAATGTAGGCAACAACAACTGGTTGTTTATGAGCTATAGAGATAGTCCAGTCGTTTAATGATTCAAGAAGATTTGTGGAAGTTGAGTGCCTTTTTAGGAAGCCATGTTGGTGTTTTGTTATTAGTTTATGGGTATTCAGAAAGTCAATGACCTCTGCAGCTATAAGGCGTTCCATAATTTTACAGCATGAACAAGTAAGTGAAATTGGCCGATAGTTGGCTGGATCTGATGGTGAACCTTTTTTAAATTTGGGAGTGATAATTGAAGTTTTCCATTCAGCAGGGAGTTCATGTAAATCAAAAAATGTACGAAAGATTATTGAGAGTGGGTATGAAAGAGAAGAACTGGTTTTACGAAAGAAAATTGGAGGGAGCTTGTCAGGACCAGCTGCAGAGTTAGTTTTAAGATTGCCAAGTGTACGACTAATTATTGTAGGTGAAATGTCAATGTCAGAAAGTGTTTTGTGTGGTCCTGGCTGAAATCGAGATGGAAAGTGAGGCAGCTTACCATCGTCAATAATGAAAACAGAGTTGAAGTAGGAATTGAGTAAGTTTGCCTTATCCAGATCATCAGTTAAGAGGGTGTCCCCAGAACCACGAAGGGGTGCAACACCAGAAGAGCTAGAACATTTCTGGTTGACAAATTTGTAGAATGCACCTAAGTTGTTAGAGTCTAGAAGTTTACTTTCACGATCTGCATCAAAATTACGTATTGCTTCCTTACATAAATTTGAAATTTGGTGATACCTGATTTTAGTATCTGGAGAAAAATTATTCTTAAGTGTACGCCAGATGGCAGCCTTCCTATTTAATAAATTTCTTATATGCTTTGGATAAAAACGTGGTTTGTATTTTTTATGATGAGGAATATTTTTCTTGGGAACAAAGCAATCAATTATTGGCCAAAGTATCAATTTAAATTTTTCCCAGATTGCATCGACATTAAAATTAAAACCAAAAAGTTCATACCAGTTGAAAGATTTAAGCTGATCATTAATTGCATTGTAATCAGCAGATGTCCAATCATAAACAACAAATGAAGTTTTTGAATCGCAACCAGATACTGCTGAAGGAATATAATTTTGATTTTGTTTTGAGCCTGGAATGAAAACAGAAAAATCAATAACAACGTGATCGCTGGTGCTAAAGGGTGGCATGTAGCTCGAAACATCAACAGAGAGGGGTCATTAGAAAAAATAAGGTCTAAAATACTACTGCCACCCCCTGCAGAGTATCTGGTCGGTTGATAAACAAACTGGTGCAATCCAAAACAAGATAGAGATTACACAA
>JBAQWI010000165.1:0-4382 GCA_049298835.1 Oscillospiraceae bacterium | reverse complement strand
AACCTTTATTTGGAAGGCGATTTAATTGCCAAACAGGTTTTGGAGGAGCAACTAAACTATTTGTCTATTACAACGGTAAACGTAGTAAACTTATTTAATCCCGAGGCGATAATCATTGGGGGCCCATTAGCAAAACTTGATATAACAGCACCACAGGTTGAGCGGTATGTAAAAGCACACGTGTTAAAACCGTTCGTGGAAAATCTAAGCATCATTCCTTCAGCCTTAGGCATGGGCTCAAGCCTTTTGGGAATGGCATATCAAGTTCTACAGACAGAGGTCTTTAAATCGGTTCGATTTTAAGTTTGAGTATGGCTCATGCTTAAATGAAATAAACTTTTAAAAATTAGGAGGAAATAACATGAAAAAATTTTTAGCGGCTTTCCTATCAGCAATGATGGTGGTATCCATGTTTGCTGGATGCACCAAAAAAGAAAACACACCAACTTCATCTACAGAGGTAAAGGATGAAAAGAAACAAACTGAGCCTGTAGAAATTACATATTGGCAGCACTCGAGCACAGCACGTGACGAAATGATGCAGTCAATTGCAGACGATTTTACAAAAGCAAATCCAGATATCAAAGTTAAAATGGAATTTATTCCTGAAGCAGATTACAATAATAAGCTAATTCCTGCATTGGCTACTGCAACTGCTCCTGATGTATTCCAAATTCAATCAGGTATGATAGCACAACTTGCAAAATCAAGTTCTATTCAACCTCTTGACGAGAGCGTTATGTCAACACAAGACATTCAAAACCAATTTATCCCTGCAACAGTTGACGGTTTGAAGTATGACGGCAAATACTATGGTATGCCAACTGATACACAGACTGTACTTATGTTCTGGAACAAAGGACTTTTTAAAGCAGCTGGACTAGATCCTGAAAAAGGACCACAGACAACTGACGAATTGTTCGATCTTGCAAAAAAACTTACAAAATATGAAAAAGGTGCAATGGTTCAGTCTGGTTGGGGACACAAAGGCTATGCCCCAGAAATTACATCACTTGTTGAAATGTATGGTGGAAAATTCTATGATGCATCAGCTAACAAATTCGTGTTTGCTGACGATGCAAATGCAATGAAGGCTATAAATGATACTGCAGCACTTATCCGTGGAAAAGAAGCTGTATATACAGAGCAGTTTATGAAAAACTGGGCTGGCTTCCGTGAAGGCAAAGTTGCAATGATGATAGGTCACCCTGCAATGATAGGTAACCTTAAAACAACAGCTCCTGATGTTGATTACGGATTATCTCTTCTTCCTACAAAAGACGGCAAACGTGCCGCTTGCGTAACATCATGGGGTTATGTAATGAGCAAAAAAGCAAACTCTGTTGCTGCAACAAAATTCATTGACTTCTTGAGTTCTGAAGCAGTTGAGAAAAAATGGACACTAAAAACAGGCGAGCTTCCTGCACGTAAAGCCTTGCTTGAAGACGCTGAGCTTACAGCTGACGCAAAAGTAAAGCTTGCACTTGGTTCTTTAAATGAGTCCTTCGTAGGACCAATTCAAACTAGTGCAATGAATGGTGTTATGAAAAAAATGTATGAAGAAATTATGCTTACAGATAAAGCGATAGAAGCAATCGCAAAGGATTATCAAGCCAAGCTTAATGCAGAAGTTTCAAAATAGTATAGGAATTTTTATTAACTCACCCCATCCGTATTGGATGGGGTGAATTAAAAAGGACTTTTTTCACTCATTAAATTATATATGGTTTTCATTTTAAAAGACGTATATCAACTTTTAAGATAAAATTTATATAAGACAATATAAAGTATTTAGTACCATGATAAGGAGGGGCGCATTTGAGAAATTCAGTTTCAAATATAAAACATCGCAAAAAATTGTCAGCATTACATTTGGCACCATATCTTTTTATTATGCCGGCCATTATATATATATTTTGCGTTACGATAATACCTATACTAATGGCGTTGCCAATTAGTTTTACAGATTGGTCGGCGTATACCCCTGAAAGAAGTTTTATAGGTCTGGAGAATTACAAAAGATTATTTGCAGATGTAGATTTTTTAAAGTCACTTGGTGTTACTGCACAGTTTTTATTGTATGTTCCGCTTGTAATGATTACAGGTTTGGGAATAGCTTGCCTGCTTAATGCAAGCATAAAGGGAATAAAATTCTTTCGAGTAGTATTTTATGCCCCTGTTATTACATCAACGGTTGCAGCGGCCGTTTTGTTTGAATGGTTTTATCAACCCGCTTTTGGATTGTTTAACAATATATTACGAACAATTGGGCTTCAAGGAATCGGTTGGGTTACAGATGCAAGTACAGCAGTTCTATCGGTTATGATTTTTAAGATTTGGAAAGGCTTTGGAGTCGCAATGCTTATTTATCTTGCAGGACTACAAGATGTGCCTGGTGAAGTTAGAGAAGCAGCATCGATAGACGGAGCAAGTGGCTGGCAGGCTTTCAAATATATAACCTTCCCACTGTTACGTCCTGCACATATCTATTTGCTAATCACAAACGTAATTACTGTATTTATGATTTTCCAAGAGACATATATGTTCAAAGGTCCTTTAGCAAGTACAGATACAGTAGTAAACTATATCTATGAAAAAGGATTTTCAGGCGAAATGGGCTATGCCTGTGCAATGTCATTTATACTGTTCTTAATTGTTTTGGTATTTACCCTTATCCAAAAGAAGGCTACCAAAATGGATTTGATGTAAGGAGGCGGATTGTTAATGAAAAAAGGAATCGTCGGTAAAAGGATAAGTCGTTTTGCAATATATGTAGTTCTTATTATAATCACATTTATTGTTGCGTTTCCATTCGTGTTTATGATATTTTCATCATTCAAGGACATTAAAGAGTTTTATGTAACTCCGCCAAAACTTCTTCCTGAACAGTTTAAATTGGATAACTATATTGAGTTGTTCTCAAAAGGAAATTTTGGCAGATATTATATAAACAGTATCTTTGTAACAGCAATACAAGTAGCAGGAAATCTGCTAGTCGTACTAGGTGCAGGATACGGTTTCGCAAAATACGATTTTAAGGGTAAAAATCAGCTATTTATGCTAGTGCTTGCGTGTACAATGGTTCCGTGGGTTGCAACAATTATTCCTTTGTACATTATGGCAAACACGTTTAATGTTGTTGATACTTATACTGGACTTATTATCCCAGGACTTGTAGATGCTATGAGCATTTTTCTTGCAAGAAACTTTATGACGTCCATACCAACACCACTGCTTGAAGCTGCTCGTATTGACGGAGCAGGAGAATTTAAGATATTCACAAAAATAGTTTTGCCAACAGTAAAACCGTTGATAGCAGTAATCAGTATTCAAAAGCTAGTAGGAAGCTGGAATGCATTCCAGTGGCCATTGCTTATTGTTAACTCTGATGATTTAAGAACACTTCCTGTTGCAATTGCGAAATTTTCCACACAGTATTATGATGCGTATGACATAAAAATGGCAGCGGCGTGTGTTGCTATAATACCCGTACTTTTATTGTATATCGCATTCCAAAAATACTTTGTTGAGGGAATTTCTTTATCTGGAATTAAATAGGAGTTAGAAATGGTGGACTATCATATACATACAACTTTTTCAGATGGGGAAAAGGACTTTAAGACAGTGATTGACTTAGCAATCCAAAAAGGATTAACTGAGATTGCTCTTACAGACCATTTTGACCCTAACGATGAAAGTCAAAGAAATCAAATGGCTACATATAGCGATTTAAAAGAGCATTTTGATGGAATTAGAAACTATGCAAAAAATAAGCCAATCAGCGTACTCTGCGGAATAGAGACTTGCACTGGATTTAATGGGGAATTGACATTGCAAAAGGACGTAATTGAACTTTGCGACATTATTATTACAAGTCCCCATTATATTGAGTATGAAGGAATCTGTGAGCAGGGAGATTTCTTCAATGATGGCTACTGGAACGCATATAAGCAAAAGGTCTTGAATATGGCGTCAGGTGGCGGACATATTTTGGGTCACCCTGAGGGTTATCTGCCAATTAAACCAATGGGTACACAAGGCACAACTTATGAATCGCGTCAAGAAATCTGTCGCACAATATGTGACAGATACTTTGATAAAGATTATATAGATGAGCTTTCTAAAAGACTTGTAAAGTCACATAAAGCGTGTGAGCTTCACGGTGCAACCTCAACTCCAAGGGAATGGGTTGTAAAGCAGATGGCTGAAAATGGAGTAACCTTTTCAGTCGGAAGCGACGCTCACGCTATGAACATTTTAGGCAAATGTGAAAGAGCCTATGAATTAATTGAAAAGTATTCTCTAAAACTTTTTAGGTGAACAGAGATAAGAGAGGGATTTTTATGGTAAGGGTAGCTTTGGTTGGATGCGGAACTATGGGT
>JBAQWI010000164.1:0-2054 GCA_049298835.1 Oscillospiraceae bacterium | reverse complement strand
ACTTCGCTTTAGAACTTCTTACGGACAAAATGTACTCAACCACTCCATTGAGGTTGCTCATTTAGCTGGAATTATGGCTTCTGAGTTAGGCGTTGATGCAAACCTAGCAAGAAGAGCTGGACTCCTACATGATATTGGTAAGGCACTTACCCATGAAATCGAAGGCTCACATGTTGAAATTGGTGTTGATATTGCAAGGAAGTTTAAGGAAAGTGCAGAAGTTATCCACGCAATTGAGGCGCATCATAATGATGTTGAGATTAAAACTGTTGTTGCAGCATTGGTGCAAGCAGCTGATGCAATTTCAGCAGCTCGTCCTGCAGCAAGACGTGAAAACCTGGAAAATTATATTAAACGTCTAGAAAAACTTGAAGAAATTGCTTGCTCATTTGAGGGTGTTGAAAAGTCATTTGCTATCCAAGCTGGTCGTGAAATCAGAATTATGGTTAAACCTGAGGATATCAAAGATGAAAGAATGGTTATTGTTGCTCGTGAAATTGTAACTAAGATTGAAAACGAGTTAGATTATCCAGGACAAATTAAGGTTCATCTTATTAGAGAGAGTAGAACAATAGAATACGCAAAATAGGCGACATGATACCCATAGGCACACGTGTTGCATTTATATCACACATTAGGTGAAACCAATTGGTATAGGGATTTCAAATATACCAGTGTGATACATAAAATAAGAGCAGTAAACGAATTTTGTTTACTGCTCTTTTGGTTTAAGTTGAGCTCAAATGAATGATAAAACATTTTCGAGGTAATAATACCTAGCTACAAAATAGATGTTTGCCAATTCTTTTGATGACAGGACGTGTCCGCATCCACTTATTAGACGTCTTGTCGGGATTGAAATAATAGACAGCCCCACCCGATGGGTCTTGTCCGTTTAGAGCATCTTTTGCCGCTTTGTATGCGGAGTCAGAAATAGGTTCGTTAAATTGTCCGTCCACGACTGCAGTGAACGCACCGTCTTGATAGATGACACCCGATAGCGTATCGGGAAAGGAAGGATGCTCAACCCTGTTTAATACGCAAGCTCCCACGGCTACCTGCCCACTGTATGGCTCACCACGCGACTCTGCTGAAATAATACGTGCTAGTAAATTTACGTTTGTTTGGTTAGCAGCTGGAGTGCTACCAACAGATACGCCAAGCTTTTTTAAAGTTGCAGGACCGGCTATGCCGTCTTGAGCTAGACCCTGTTGCTTTTGAAATGTCTTTACAGCCTTTTGGGTTGCGGGGCCATAGTTACCATCCACACTTCCTTTATATATGCCTCGGTCCTTGAGCTCCTCTTGGATAGCTTTTACTTCGCTCCCCTTCGACCCTACTTTAGAAAGTGTAGATTGCGCCTCGCTAGAAAAATTTGAGGCTAGAATTGATATGCTTAGAATGTTGATACAGATAATAATTAAGACCTGTAATATATTTTTTGCTTTCATTAAATCACCTACATATACTGTATTTTAAAATTATTTTGCGCCAAAATTTGAATAATATTCTGTAATCATTAAAATTATTCAATATGCAACAAAATTAATGAGGAGGTAACATATGAAATCAACATCTATTTGTGATACAGGTTGTCAATCAAACATATTGACATTACACAGAAATTGTAATTGGGTGCTTATTGAGCAAAGCTAATATTTGGAGTTACAATAATATATGATATAAAGGAGGTTGGAGAAATGGGGTCTTTTGTTTTTTCACTAATGCAAATCATAAACTTCCTATTGATTTTAGGGGCGATTGTTGGAATAGCGGTAGTTTTGGTTCTTACCATCAAGCTACTTATCAAGAAAAACAAGTTGGCAGACATTGAACTGCAAGAACATCAAAAAGAAAGCTAGTGAATTATTGGTAGTGGAAATGACATCCTTTTGCTATATATAAAGGAAGGGGGAAAACATCCCTTTATTATTTCTAATATATTTGAAAATAACAGTTGACAATACTTACCCGTTATGATAAGATATAAAAGTTGTCAAAACAGCGGTGACCTTGGAGAAAAGAAGGAAAGAAAAGTAGCAAAAACTTCTTGA
>JBAQWI010000163.1:0-8320 GCA_049298835.1 Oscillospiraceae bacterium | reverse complement strand
GAGTATGGAGTTGCTGGACTTTGTGCTTTCGCTGGCAAAAAGACAGCGTACTTTGCTAAAAAAGAGTACCTAATTATAACACTTTCTCCAGTTGTAATTTTAGGAATTATATTGCTGGTTTTAAATTTTATAGTCCCCTTTAACCGATTTTGGGTCATATACATCATACAGATTACGAACTTAACAGGCGCTTTAGGAGATCTTTATGTGACGTATCTACTGTCTAAAACATCCAAAGATGTTTTGATTAATGATTCGGGAGTAAGTATGAGATTTTATGAGCCTGAGGGTTTATGATTAATAATATTAAAAGGGCATACAGATCAATTAGAACTGTATGCCCTTTGTTTTTTGTATAATACTGGGTAATAGGAAATGCTATTCCTCAACGAGATAACTTGCAATCTCTAAAATTTGTTTTTGCTTGTCAAGTCTAAGCTGGCCCACATACTTTTGTAAATTGGAGCGTAATTTTAATTCTGCCTCAGACAACTCCACAGCAATTATATCTGCGTTTATTGGATGATGCTTGATAAGTGCGGCAAGTTCTACTTCGCCTAACATATCGAATATCATTTCAATTTCAGTATTGCTAAATTCAGCATCAAAAAGCATATCCTCTAAATCGCCAAACGTATTTATTTTCTCTTTAATCAGAGAAAGCTTATCACACGAAGAACTACAACCAAGCAGTTCCTCAATGATTTTACGATACTCATCATTGTCCATTTTTTCATCGGACGAAAACATAATTTTAGGAAGTAAATCCAAATTTTTCAAAGGTGGAAATACAAGTGATAGGGTGTCGGTTTTGACTGCATTTGCGATAGTTGCTGTTACTTTGGATAAACTCAATTCAATATATCTTTTTAATGAGGGACGTTTTATATCCAGTGAAATTACAAGCCTATTGTAGGCTGAATCAACGATTTTTGAAAGCTCGTTGACACTTGTATTTAACTTACTGTAAAGAATACCAATATCGTCCTTTGTAATATTAAGGCTTATTGGATCTTTGCCAATTACCATACTTCCTAAAGCAGTTGTTAAAACCTGTTCAAAAATATTAATTAGTAAATCCTCATAATTGTCATCATAACCACAGAGAAGATGATGGATGATGGCGGAGTCGAAGTATGCGAAAAACTGATTTTCACAAAGGAAATTACTCATATATTTTTGAATAAACTCAATTCCAACCAAAGTATCTACTGAATTGCAAAGCTGATAATCAATTGAAGCAGGGGATTCGTGGGCTTTGAAATCGGGATTGTAGCTTTGAAAAAAGAGGCCTAGACCGTCATTTTCAATCGTTGCGTTATAGGTGTAATTTGGAGTATCTATTTTACTGTTTTGAATCATTAAATAAATTTGTTTTGCCACTTTAAATTTAGTGTCAATCATATTTCGGCCTTTTTGATACATCTCAGTAATTAGTTCAATTTTTAACTGCTCGGCTGCTGTATCAGCATCGGATAGGGTTTTGAGGTACATTCCTATAGTATAAAGATTAGATTTCATAATATTGTCGGCAACTTCTACTCTGATTGAGCTACTGTCACCGCTATTGTATCTTTCACATTTAAGTGATAGAAGTTCAATGCATTGTAGTTGCAGGTTTTCTACATCATTATCTGTAAGAATACCATGTGCACAAGCTTCTTGCAAAAGAGAAATAAAATAGTTTTCACCACTCAAACGAGTAATGTCGATGCTGTGTATTTTATCAATATTCGTCATCTTCATCTTCATCCTCCTCGTTTTCTTGATTTTCCAAATAATCCATAGCATATCCATATCTAATGTTGCGAGCCATACCGGCAAGTTCTTGATCTGAGAGTGTGATTAGTGAGCCTTGGCAAATACCGTCATAAGACTTCTTCATGAATTTTATCAAATCGTCATCACTCATTAAATCAAGGGTTTCATTTTTATAATAGTAGAACATCTCTACAAGTTCATGAATTGTTTCTACATAATTATACTTTGAGATGTATGGAGAATCACAAAATTCACTTATGATTTTGTTAATAACGCCACCGCCAAATTCGATGCGTCCAGTATTTTTCAGCGATAAAGAACGTGTTTCTACCAACTCAATAGCTTGACTATGTGACAAAACCAGTCCAAACCTTGATGTGAGGTCATTGCATTTTTCAATTTCTGCTATTGCTTGCTTTTGTATTAGTGGTGAAAAAATGCTTATCATTTCAAATGCCAAAATAATCCCTCCAATGTTTTGTAAAAGAAAGTTAAAAAAGTTTTAAAATTCTATTGACAGGAAGTTGAAAATATGTTATGATATTCTTGTAAACTTATGCGATAATTACAGATTTGTTGCATTCTTTATTTTACCACTATAAATATTAAAAGTCAATATAATACTTAAAAAAGCAGACATGAAAATGTCTGCTTTTTTAAGTATTAAGGGATGATATAAATACTCTATTCCTCAAAATATAAAAAGCGAGATAGGATGTTGTTCAAACCTATCTCGCTTTAACTTTATAAAATATTCTTATAGAGCAAAGTCTATATTATAATCCCAAGAAGTCAATCATAGTTCTTGTAATCTCGTCTGCAGCTTCAATGGTTGATTGCTCACAGAAAATACGAATAAGTGGTTCAGTACCAGAGAAACGGCAAATAATCCAACCACCATTTTTGAAGTAAACCTTGCAACCGTCCATATAGGAAACTTTCTCAACTTCAATTGGAAATTCAGGAAGCTTTCTCTGAACGAAAAGCAATTCTTGTAGTTGTGCTTTTTTTTCATGACTGAAACGTGTATCAAACTCGCTCATTTCGTGTTGGCCAAACTCTGCTTTAATTTCTGCAAGAATATCAGTCAGAGGTTTGCCGATAACGCAAAGCATCTCAACAAGCAAAGCTGCTGCATAGATACCATCTTTACCACTGATATGTCCACGAACAGTAAGACCTCCTGAGCTTTCTCCACCAATAAGAGCGTTAGTTTCCTCCATTTTAGAGGAAATATGTTTAAACCCAACAGGCACTTCATAGCACTCTTGTCCAAAGCTTTTTGCAAGCTTATCAAGTAGGTGTGAAGTTGCAATGTTTCTTACAGCAGGACCACTCCAACCCTTGTACTTTGTTAAGTAGTGGTAAAGCAGTACTAAGATATCATTAGGATGAATGAATGCACCCTTTGCATCAATTAAACCGATACGGTCAGCATCACCATCAGTAGCAATTCCAAGGTCATACTTTTTTTCAACTACAAGCTGTGACAAACGTCTTAACGTTGCAGCGGTAGGGGAAGGAAGATGTCCACCGAACAATGTGTCATGACGGTCGTTGATAACCTCAACGTCGCAACGGCAAGTAAGTAATATTGTTTGCAAAGAGGTTTTGCTAACGCCATACATTGGATCAAGCAAAACCCTAAGGTCACGTTTTTTAATTTTTTCAATATCAAGAATAGCTAGAATGCTATCTATATAGTTGTTTTTAGTGTTAACTTCAACAATAATTTTTGCTTTTATAGCCTCGTCATAGTCCATACGTTTGATGTCATCAGCACAGATAATAGCGATTTCAGCTTCTATGTCATCTGTAACAACTTCAGTAGCGTCACGTCCGCCTTCAGAGAAAACTTTGATGCCGTTGTATTCAGCTGGGTTATGTGATGCAGTAATAGCAAAACCATATTTTGCGCCAGTTTCCCTAACAACAAACATAATTTCAGGAGTAGGAGCCTCATGGCTTATCATCGTAACGTGAATTCCATTTCCAGCAAGAACACTTGCACACCATTTTGCGCCAGTATCTGAAAGGAATCTGCGATCATAACCAATGATAAAAGGCTTGTCAGCCGCATTTTCTTTGTAAATTTTATTTGCAAGCGCCTGGGTGAGCAGGTCGAGATTAGCTCTTGTAAAGTCTTCACCAATGATAGCACGAAATCCACCAGTACCAAATTTAATCATGTTCATACACCTCAAAATTTATTTTTTGAGCAGGTTGTCCCAAGGACACACTTGCTACGTTTTTGATTGCAAATAAACTCAGTATTTGCCTCAAATTTTTATATATTTTTAACATTACTTGTTTTTAATTATAGGGCATGAATATGTAAAAGTCAATAGTAAAGAAACTTTCCTAATGAATTTTTTTAAAACTAAGCAAAGTGCAGACGGTTTAATTACCGTCTGCACTTTTTTGTTTTTTTTTCAGAGGTTTTCGTTTGATAAAATAACTGCATCCATTGACTTTGAGACCGTTAATCACGGCATTTTGATTTAACTGGCAGTATCCTTCATTTTGGTATTTGCAATTTTCATCGCAGGTAATCAAATTCATAACAAAAACTCCATTCAAGTTTGTATAAAGTTAGTATGTTTTTTATATCCGATTATATTCAAAATAAAAAGAAAATTAATAGTAAATAAAATGCGTAAAAACAGCAACAATAATTTATAGAAATCACTTTGTAAAGATGAAATTTTAATTGTTAGTAGATTGCCCTTTAAAACGTAGATTGGGCAATTTTAACTCTTGAATTCTGTAGAAATTTTCAATTTACATTATAATAGAAATCAATTTGGAGGAAACTTATGAAAAAGTATTTAAAGTTATCCGTGGCAACTCTTTTTATAATTGTGTTGTCGACTTTTATTCCAGAGGCAATTGAGAATATGGTAACATCAGTGGAACTTATATCTCCTCAAAGAAGTATTGTCAGCGAGGATGTTTATACAAATGGTGTGATTGAGGAAATTTCAAAAAAGGACATTTTTGTGGAACTTCCGATTGTACCAGAAAAGGTAAATGTGCAGATTGGTGATTATGTGCAAGCCCAAGATGTAATTGCAAGCGTAGATACAGCAGCAACCCAAGCCGCGTTGTTTAATCTAGCTGATTCTACAAATCTTATCCCGCAAGAATATATGGCAGTAATAGGAAAACTTAATGTAAGTGAACAAATGATTAAAGATTACATTCCCACCGAAATAGTTTCTCCAACAAGCGGAACAGTTACTTCGATTAATTTGATTGCTGGGGCAATGGCTACTCCTAAAACCACCGTTTGTACAATTTCAAAAACTGATGTTATGAGGGTGAAGATGACAATTGATGAGATTGATGCAGACGAGGTTCGCAAGGGTGATGTCGTGGTGTTCAAAGCTTCTGCAACAGGAGATGTAAAATATACTGGAAAGATAGAACGTGTGTTTCCTACCGCGACAAAAACTATAGCTGGAACTTCTCAAGTTACTGTTGTTGGAATTTATGTTGCCCTCGACGCAAATTATAGTAGGCTAAAGCCTGGATATTCGGTGAATGGCGTTGTGAAAAAGCAAGGAGATATTGTAGCAATGACCATTCCTTATGAGGCGATATTACAAGATGATAACAATCAAGAATATATCTATGTATATGAAGGCGGACGTGCTATAAGAAAAAATATTACTACTGGTGAGGAGTTTCCGGATAAAGTTCAGGTGACATTTGGGATTGAGCAAGACGATAAAATTATAATAAATGTGGCTGATATTAAGGGTAATAATGCTATAGTTAAAAATGTGAGGTAAAAGAATGTTTGAAACACTATCAAGCTCAATAAAGAATATCATGAGAAAAAAACTCCGTTCAATGCTTACGATCGTAGGAATAAGTATTGGTGTACTTTCGGTTATCATAATTTCGATTATTGGAGATGTAGGCAAACAAACGATAAATGTTGAGCTTGACAGTATGGGCATTAGTGGGCTTTGCATTAGAACAACAGGCGTCTCGTCGTCTAAGATGCTAACCAAAGCAGAACTTGATATGGTATCTGCTAATGAAAATGTCAAGGAGGCATCTCCGTTAATAACCAAAATTAGCGAAATCGTTGTAAGAAAAAAGCATACACAAGCTGTTTTGTGGGGAGTGGACTCAAATGTTGACAATATCGTTGCTATGGAACTTTTGTATGGCAGAATGATTAATAAAAGTGATATCAATTCTAGTGCAAAGGTTTGTCTTGTAGATGAAACTTTTGCAAAGAACAACTATAAAAGAAGTAACATCGTAGGGAAAAAGGTAAGCTTGTATATTGATAATAGATTTGTTGATTTCAAGGTTGTTGGTGTTGTTAGTTCGGGAGGAAACCTTCTACAAGGAATTATGGGAGACATGGTTCCATCTTTTTTATATGCACCCTTTACCACTCTTTCAAGCCTTTCTCAAAACCCTAATTTTTCACAGATAGTGGTGACCTTAAATGGGGATAAGGACGAAACTATTGCTACCACAAATATTTTGAGGGAGCTAAATCAAAAATTAGGCACAAGTGATGGAGTGCGGGTGGAAAATCTAAATCAACAAAAAGAAAAGCTTAATTCTGTGTTAAATATAGTAACGCTTATTCTGTCAATTATTGGAGGGATATCCCTTGTAGTTGCTGGTCTTTCCATTATGACGGTAATGCTTGTGACGGTGAATGAGCGCACAAGAGAAATAGGAATTAAGAAGGCGATTGGAGCAAGTAAGAAAATAATTTTACTTGAATTTTTATCTGAGTCTTTGCTTTTATCCTTAATTGGTAGTATAATAGGTTGCATAATAGGTATTACATTTGGCGTGGTTGGGTGCTTAATTGTATCAGTTCCAGTTGTCATAAATATGGCAACGGTTTTATTTTGTATTCTGTTTTCAGTTGGGATAGGAATATTATTTGGAGTTTATCCAGCACTAAAAGCTGCCGCATTAAAGCCAGTTGATGCACTACGATATGAATAAGGAGTGGGTTTATGGGATATGTAGAGTTTCCAAATTTGCCACAAAAAAAAGTCACAGCAATGATTTTATCCCCGCAGTACGAAAGAGTTCTTGCCGATTTAAAGGCAATGAATATAGAGCTAATTGTTACAGAAAAGTGTGATGATGTACAAGATGCAGTTGGATTTCATGCCGATATATTGTGCCACCATTTAGGTGGCGATGACATTGTAGTTTATCCCTATAGTTACAGTTTGAACAATAGTCTTAAAGAGCTTGGGATGAATGTTATTAACTCTACAACGAGGCTGTCGCAGAAATATCCGTATGATATTTCGCTCAATGCAGCAAGGATAGGGCAACATCTTATTTGCAACGAAAAATACACCGACAAAGCGATATTGTCGGGTACTACATATGAAACCATTTTAGATGTCAATCAGGGATATGCAAAATGCTCAACTCTTATTGTCGATGAACGTTCCATCGTTACAGCAGACCATGCTATTGCTATTGCCTGCCAAGAAGCGGGATTTGACGTTTTGATGATTATGGATGGTGGCATTAGGCTTGATGGATATGCTTACGGATTTATCGGTGGAGCAGGTGTGAAACTTTCAAAATCACAGATATATTTTACAGGTAAGCTGACATCTCACAGTGACGGCACTAAAATAAGAGAGTTCATTGAAGAACGCAATGTTGAAATCATTGAGGGAAGTGTTGATTATTTAATTGACATCGGCTCAATGATACCTATTATGGAATAGAAAACAAGTTGTAACACGAAAGGGAAAAGTTAATGGGAAATTTAGTTCGTATGATATCAGGTGATGGATCGGTTATGGCTTGTGCCATAAATTCAACCCAAATTGTTGCAGAAATTGAAAAGATACACCAAACATCAGCAGTTGTAACAGCGGCTATTGGAAGGCTTTCAACTGCTGCTAGTATTATGGGGTATTCGCTAAAGGGCGAAAATGATACCCTTACATTGAGAATGAATGGCAATGGAGCTACAGGCTCTCTAATTGCAGTTGCAAATTCAAAAGGAAACGTAAAGGCATATGTGCAAAATCCAGTAGTGGAATTGCCGCTAAACCAGTATGGTAAGCTTGATGTAAGGGGTGCAGTTGGCTCTGATGGTTTTTTGAGTGTCGTTAAAGATTTGGGTTTAAAAGAGCCTTACATTGGACAAGTTCCTATTGTATCTGGTGAAATTGCTGAGGATATCACAAGCTATTTTGCTGTAAGTGAGCAAACTCCGACAGTTTGCGGATTGGGCGTTTTGGTGAACCCAGACTTATCTGTAAAAGCGGCTGGCGGATATTTAATCCAATTGCTTCCTTTTGCAGATGAAAAATGTATTGACACAATTGAAGAAAACATAAATAACATTGAGTCGGTTTCAACCATGATAGACAATGGACTTACTCCAATTGAAATTTGCGAACTTTTATTAAAGGGATTATCACCAAATCTTCTCGAAGATGTAACTGTTTCTTATCGATGCGATTGTAGCAGAGATAGAATTGGGCGGGCATTGATAAGTATTGGTAAAAAGGAGCTTTTAGAAATGAAAGATGAGCAGGAT
>JBAQWI010000162.1:0-2244 GCA_049298835.1 Oscillospiraceae bacterium | reverse complement strand
TCTTTGTATTGTTTTTTGGATTACCATTACAGGTGCAAATTATCCTTCACAGCTACTTGCATCTGGGTTGTTTTGGATACAAGATAAGCTGGTCGACTTTTTTTTGTGGCTTGGCACGCCGCCTTGGGTTCACGGGGTTTTGGTGTTAGGAATTTATAGAGTTTTGGCTTGGGTTATAGCAGTCATGCTCCCCCCTATGGCAATTTTTTTCCCTCTCTTTACTTTGCTCGAGGATTTTGGATACTTACCACGTGTTGCCTTTAATCTTGATCACTATTTTAAAAAAGCCAACGCCTGTGGCAAACAAAGTTTAACTATGTGCATGGGGTTTGGGTGCAATGCGGCAGGGGTTGTTGGTTGTAGAATTATCGACTCTCCACGTGAAAGGCTCATTGCAATTATTACCAACAATTTTGTTCCTTGCAACGGACGTTTTCCTACCCTCATTGCAATTATTACAATGTTTTTTGCTGGAATAGTTGCCTCACCATTTCAATCTTTTGTTTCTACAATCTTACTTACAGGCGTAGTTATGCTTGGCATCTTTTTGACTTTTACAGTATCCAGACTACTATCCGTTACCGTTTTAAAGGGTGTTCCCTCTTCTTTCACGCTAGAACTTCCACCCTATCGCAAACCACAAATTGGTAAGGTAATTGTACGATCTATCTTTGACAGAACGCTGTTTGTTCTTGGCCGTGCAATCGCTGTGGCCGCGCCTGCTGGAATGATTATCTGGATCATGGCAAATGTTACAATAGGCAATTTAAGCTTACTTGCCCATTGCTCAGGGTTTCTCGACCCATTTGCAAGGTTACTTGGACTTGATGGAGTTATTCTGCTTGCTTTTATCCTTGGGTTCCCTGCAAATGAAATTGTGGTTCCTATTATCATCATGGCGTATATGTCAACAGGCTCTATCATTGAACTCGATAACCTCAACTTGCTTAAAACCCTTTTGGTAGACAATGGCTGGACTTGGGTTACTGCTATTTCCACCATGCTGTTTTGTTTAATTCATTGGCCTTGTTCAACTACCTGTATAACAATAAAAAAGGAAACTCAAAGTATTAAATGGACTTTTCTTTCCTTCTTGTTACCTACTGTAATTGGTATGGCTGTTTGCTTTGTTTTTACTAGTGTTGTACGAATTTTAGGGTTGGTGTAACTACAACTAGTTTGTTACTCTCATCTGTGCTAGTGTACGTCTAAAAATAGGGTCATTAACATCACATATTTTACAAAAAAAGAGAGCTTCAATTAAGAAGCCCTCTTTTTCCAAACTAGTGTTTACCCTTTTTGTGAGAAATTAAGAAGTCCAACTTAACCATCCCCCATCTTTCAAATGCTATACTGCACGTATCATTATAGGTTCAAATATAGATCGATTCAACACAATCATCTCCTAATCAGAACTAATTCCAGCTTGATTAAATTTTATATTCTACTGGACACACATTTATATAAATAAATCTATGTCCAGTAATTATTATAGCCTTGTGTGCACTTTATATTCACGCAAATTTAGAAATTTTTTAATTATTTTTTGTTAGGTAAACTATAATTAATTGCATTTATCAATTTACAGCAATATAGTGTTAATTATCGGCAATATCAATCATTTACTTTGAACTATCCATGGTGTAAAATAAAAGAGTGAAAAGTTTACAAAATTTTATTAAAATATTACATATAATTAGTTAAATGTTATACTTTATTAACCAATGGCGCGTGTTGTAATGATAGCCGTTCCTATTTCCTAGCTCATATCCTTTTTTAAAAATTACTTTGTTTATGTCTAACCATCAGCGCAAAGACCGGCTAATCACTTTGTATTTCAATCCAATATTGTTTGGATTAAATAATATTTAAATATTAGGAGGGTTTCGTTTATGAAAGGTAAAATTAAAATTTTATCCATGCTTTTAACTTTGACTATGGTGTCATCAATGTTTGTTGCTTGTACTGGCAATCAAAAACCTGTCGATGGGGCTAGCAAACCTGTTGCAGAAAATGCTGCAGAAAAACCTGCAGAAGTTACTGAAATCAGCTGGTATGCTTGGGGCGACAAACCAAATCAAGCAGATGCTGTTGAGGTAGCTTTAAACGAAAAATCTGTAAAAGACATAGGAATTAAAGTTAATTTTAAATGGCAAACTGGTAATGACGAAAGTTTGAGAACTACTCTGGGCGCAGGCGATAGCGACGTTGACGTTGCATTTGCTTGTGGATGGTTTGCTGACT
>JBAQWI010000161.1:0-2091 GCA_049298835.1 Oscillospiraceae bacterium | reverse complement strand
TGATGCTCGTGTGGATGAATTCCAGTGGGAGCCAAGCAGCGGATATTAACAGAATCGATAGCGGACTCTATCTTCATCAAACAGGTCGAGTAAAGGCTTTGGCAGGTCATTGGCATCATACGGTTGTGTTTAAATTAGTTAAAGCAGAGGATTTGACTTGGGTTAATATACCCTTATGCCCCAACACGGCAGCGAGACCGACTCAACCAAATTTTTTGTTTGAGTTGTGTAAATCGCATGCTTACATTTTGGATTGGATAAATTCGATGCACATGGGGTCATTGAGACGTCTGCATCATAGTCTGCTAGCTATGAATAGTTTAATTCCAGAAGTCATAATACCGCCTAATTATTTTCGTACTAAGAGATTTTCTTTGCTAGGTGGTTTTTTGTCTTCAGTTTTTGGTTTTGCTACTTCTGACCAGGTGGATAGATTAGCACAGAACATTGACATTTTAACAAAAAACGAACACAAAATGGTAGAAGGAATTGTTCTGCAGGAGAAAAATCTGGCTAGCATGAGCAAAGCAACCAACGCTAGAATTGATAATGTTCTCGAAATGTTGAAATTACAGCAACATATAATGACACAAACCAATATTGATACCAATCACAAGTTTGAAGATGCGGTTAAAATTTTAGCAGCATTATTGCACACTTCGATTAAGTCTGTTCATAATTATGTGGCCATACAATCAGAATTCGATAATTTGTTGTCGGCACTGGAGGTGCTAAACTCAGGTCGATTACCGAGTTACATTGTGTCGCCCACGCAATTAAATGATATTTTTAATATGGTGGAATCTGAAATTTTAAACAGATTTCTACCCTATCGATTGATGAGTAGAGATCATGTATATTATTACAAACATGCCGATGCTAAACTCATTAAAGCAAATGACACAATATTTGTCAATTTTAGGCTTCCTTTAGTATCCACAATTAGCGAGCAGGATTATTTTCGCTATAAAATTCAGACATTTCCAGTTCCTTTTCCAGGCAAACAAAATTTTACTTCAAGAATTATGAACATGCCTAACGAAATATTTGTTTCCAACGACTTCTCATATTTTGCACACAGTGACGATGCAGAATGTTGGTCAGAAGAATTGTTATGCAAATTTAATAAATTACAGCGAATAGATTCTCAGAATTGCTTATCTGCGTTAATTTTAAACAACGCATCAGCAATTCATGAAACTTGCAAATATAACATGGAAATGTCTACTGTTCAAGCTGCAGTTATCATTTTGGACCACCCTTTGATTATGCTACAGCATGTTAAAGCATTTAATTTGAACTGTCCCGGAAATAATGTAACGGAAATTCAAGGATGTGAATTTTGTACTTATAATATTCCTGACAATTGTGGCATGGTCACAGATCAATTATATATACCACCAGCGGTCTATGATGGAGCCATGAAACAGATTAAACATTCTGAATTTTTGTACCCAGTAAACATGGGGGTTCTCAGAAATTTTTTCAACTCTAGTGAATTGTCTGAAATTAGTGGAATAATGAAACATCCAGTGGCAGTGACACTGCCACAAATAAAAATATTTGATCACGAATTTCAAGAGCGTTTAGCTGTTGATAGCCAGCTTACGGTGGATTTAAAACGCGCTTCACAGCTGGTCAAACACGATGAACACGTGTTTTCAAATCTTTTGGAGCCTTTAATAACGGGGCAGATTTTTTTGGAAAATAATTGGTTTTTTACAACACCGGGTATTATAGTGTTGGTAAATTCCAGCTGCGCAATAGTTTTGCTGTGTTTGTTAGCAATTATCGGCATTAAACTCAGAACTCTAACCATAGTCGTTGCAGTTCTAAAATCTCACAAAGTTCAGGCGGATCCCATAGTCCCGGAACTGAAATATTTGCTCCCATCTACAGCAACACCGTTGTCAGATAATATTGCTAATTTTGTCACATCTATGGCAGACACCAATAGAATTTTGATAGTTCTGATTTTGATGTGTATTATTGTGTTTTTTCTAAGGAAAATGATTTTGTGGATTTATGTTAAATATTTTGCTTTGACATTTATTGAACCTACAGCGTTAGCTTTGGAGATAGCAACTGCAC
>JBAQWI010000160.1:0-2333 GCA_049298835.1 Oscillospiraceae bacterium | reverse complement strand
ATATGTTTTGCGCTGTTAACGCTGTAAATCACGAAAGGGTGGGCAAAATCGCATTAAAGCTATATGAATTTAATGAACTACGCTCCACACTTGTTGTTCCTAACTTTGCAACTCAATTTGACCAATACCTATATAGTACCTATTTATCCTATCTTCCCATTGATGACTTCTCTTATAGTATGGATACCAAGGAAGACTTTAGAGGGTTATTCTGTGAGGTTTTGAAATCAAAAGAGTTTGGACAATTTTCTGTTTCTACCACAAAAAAAGGCATAGTGAGGGGAAATCATTGGCATCGTACCAAAGTCGAAAAGTTCCTTGTAGTTCAAGGTACCGCCCTAGTTAGTTTTAGAAATTTACTCGATGACAGTAAAACTGAATATGTTGTATCAGGTAATAAACTTCACACAATAGATGTACCACCTGGGTATACCCACTCAATTAAAAACGTGGGCGGTACCGACTTAATCACCTTGATATGGAGCAATGACATTTTTAATCTACAAAATCCAGATACATACTTTTTGGAGGCTTGAGATGACAAAAAAATTGAAATTGATGACTATAGTCGGTACTCGCCCAGAGATTATTAGGTTGTCCGAGGTCATAAAAGCGTGTGACAACTATTTTGATCATATTTTAGTTCATACTGGCCAAAACTGGGATTATAACTTAAATCAGATATTTTTTGAGGATTTGACTTTAAGACAGCCAAACTTTTACTTAGATAGCGTAGGTAAAAACCTAGGGCAAACTATGGGGAATATTATTAGCCAAAGTTATGATATTTTGTTGAAAGTTAAGCCCGATGCTGTTTTAATTTTGGGCGATACAAACTCTGCTTTATCTGCAATTTCTGCCAAAAGATTAAAAATTCCTATTTTTCATATGGAAGCAGGAAATCGGTGCTTTGACCAAAATGTGCCTGAAGAAATTAACCGCAAGCTTGTAGATCATATTTCCGACATCAACCTAGCCTATACCGAACATTCAAGACGCTATCTCATTAGCGAAGGAATACGAAAAGAGCATATTTTTGTTACAGGCTCTCCAATGACAGAGATTCTTCAAAAGAATGAAGAGAAAATCGACGCAAGTCATATTTTAGAGCAATTAGGACTAACGCCTCATAAGTTCTTTTTGGTTTCTGCTCATCGAGAAGAAAACATTGACAATCCTAATTCCTTTGTATCGTTAATGACTGCCCTTAACATAATTGCAGAGGAATATAATTTGCCTGTTGTTTACTCAATCCATCCACGCAGTATGAAATATATCGAAGAAAGACAATTTATATTTCATCCTTTGGTGCAATCCCTAAAGCCGTTTGGATTTACAGATTATAATAAGTTGCAAAAAAATGCTTTTTGTGTTTTATCTGACAGTGGAACGTTATCCGAAGAAAGTGCAATTTTAGGCTTTCCTAGCGTTTTACTACGAACTTCTACCGAAAGACCTGAGGTTTTTGACAAGGGTACAATGATTATAGGCGGAATTGAAACTAATGAGATTTTGCAATCAATAGAACTTGCAACAGCAATAGTTTGTGATAAACTAGAATTACCTCTCGCAAATGATTATAAGGATGCAAACGTTTCGATTAAGGTTGTAAAAATCATTCAAAGCTATACAAAAATAATCAATGAAGTTATTTGGAAGAAATGATGCAATAGTAAAACTAATAAAGTGCAACAAAACAAATTGTTTTGTTGCACTTTATTAGTTTTTAACTTCTATCTAAAAAGCAATTGATATTGTTGTGAAAAAAATCCAACAGCCCATTCGCTCTTGTGAAATTCACTCAAGTGTTTTATTCCCATAGCACCGTACTGTTTAATTAATCCATTGTAGTTGATATTAACGTTATCGCAAAGGCTCATCCTTTGACCCGCAGTTACATGATAGACAATAGAATTATAGTTAACATATGGTTTCCAATTTATCCTTGTTCCATAATAATAGTAGTATCCAAGTAACATACTGTCATCTTCAAATGCCTGTTTTCCTGTTAAAAAATGAGCATCATATCCGCCTACCTGTTTTAGTATTTTTGATATATGGATACATGGATTGGTAAATCCGTGTACAACTTTATCCACCTTTAATGTCTTTAAATATTCATTAAAGCACTCTATATTTGAAGGTAATTTCACGGCGGGCACATCAAGAAAATGTCTTACGCCTGTTGGGTCTACAATACCACAACTTATCATTGGTTGGTCATTGTTTTCAAGATAGCTTACCAATGCATCTTCCCAATTATTTGTAAATATCATATCAATATGTATTTCACTGATAAATTCAGTATCGGGATAGTTTTCCCATATATATTC
>JBAQWI010000159.1:0-13329 GCA_049298835.1 Oscillospiraceae bacterium | reverse complement strand
GTCAATGCGTGGCAAAGTAAAGGTCACATTGTTTCCATGACAGGTGATGGGGTAAATGATGCTCCTGCTTTGAAGCAAGCCAATATTGGTATTGCAATGGGCATCACAGGCACAGAGGTTTCCAAAGATGCCGCAGCTATGATTTTGACTGATGACAACTTCGCTACAATCATTAAGGCGGTTGAAAACGGACGAAATGTCTACGCAAACATAAAAAACTCAATTAAGTTCTTGTTATCAGGTAATACTGCTGGTATTTTAGGTGTGCTTTATACCTCTTTGTTGGGGTTGCCAGTGCCGTTTATGCCTGTGCATTTGTTGTTTATTAATCTTTTAACCGATAGCTTGCCAGCGATTGCAATTGGTGTAGAACGTTCAAACAGTGATGTTTTAAACCACAAACCTCGTGACCCAAAAGATGGAATATTATCAAAAGATTTTCTGATGCGCATCCTAGTAGAGGGTTCAATCATTGCTACATTTACAATCTGTGCTTATTATGCTGGATTAGCTATAAGTCCAGCGCTTGCTAGTACAATGGCGTTTGCTACATTAACTCTTTCGCGTTTGTTCCACGGATTTAACTGTAGGGGAACAAGTTCTATATTTAAGCTAAAACTACTATCTAACAAAGCAAGTCTTTTGGCGTTTGTAGGTGGAGTAACTTTACTTGGTCTAGTATTATTTGTACCAGTTTTACAAAATCTATTTTCGGTTGCGCCAATGAATTTGTCACAGCTTGGAATGATTTTTGGTTTTGGTTTTGCACCTACAATCTTGATACAGCTATATAAAGTGACAAGAGAGACTATAAAACATAATATACACTAAGTTTTTAAAGTAATAATTAGCGTATTTGTATATAATTTAAATTAATTTGGAAAAATTAATAGTAATCATTTACATTTTACTTTAATAATGATAATATATAATATAAATATGATTATACCATTATAGAGTTGTATAATTATAGATTAATCTATAAGAATAGGAGAAATTAACTTGGTGAAAAATTATACAGAGGTTATTGTTGATGAGGTTATTTCGGACTTAATTTTAAATGGGGAAAAGACCTTTTTTGCTTGCACATGTGAATCTTGTATGGATAACATTAAAGCATTGGTACTTAATAGACTCAAACCGTCTTATGTGACCTGTAAAGTAGGAGAAGTGGTTGCCAACTTTCATAGCAAGGAAGTACAAAACAAAGTCGATGTTTTGGCTGAAATTGTGAAAGCCAAAGAAATAGTAGCAAACAATCCTCACCATGGTTAAAAGTGACTTCTCTTGTAAATGAAGAAATAGTGATTAGTTTAATGATATACGAATAGTAAAATCCCAGTATCATATTTGATACTGGGATTTTGTTCTTTAGTTATCTTGCTTTTGTTGTAATTTCCAGACTTAGTTTAGAAAGCAGTTCATCAACAGACATTTGTCCTATGTCGCCATCTGTACGAGAACGAATACCAACTGTATTCGCTTCAACCTCTTTGTCACCAAGAACAAGCATATATGGCACTTTCTCAAGTTGTGCCTCACGAATCTTGTATCCAATTTTTTCGTTTCTGTCGTCAATCTCAAAGCGAATATTGCAGTTTGTGAGTTTTTCAGCAATTGATTTTGCGTATTCATGTTGACGCTCGCCGATAGGCAGAACCTTAACTTGAATTGGAGCAAGCCACAATGGGAATGCACCAGCATATTTTTCGATAAGCAATGCAAGAGTTCTTTCGTAACAGCCTAGTGATGTTCTGTGAATGATATATGGGTTTTTCTTAATTCCGTCAGTGTCAGTATATTCCATGCCAAATTTTTCAGCAAGCAGTTGATCAATTTGAATTGTGATAAGAGTATCCTCTTTACCATGCACATTTCTAATCTGAATATCAAGTTTAGGACCATAGAAAGCTGCTTCGCCTACAGCCTCAACAAAAGGAATATCTAAGTGAGTCAGAATTTTCCTCATAACGTCCTGTGCTTCATCCCATTGCTCAGCAGTGCCAATGTACTTATCAGTATCGTTTGGATCCCATTTTGAGAATCTGTAAGAAACATCCTCATATAGACCAAGTGTGTTAAGCATAAAGATTGCAAGCTCTAAACAGCCTTTGAATTCTTCTTCAAGTTGTGAAGGAGTACAGATTAAGTGACCTTCTGAAATTGTGAACTGTCTAACCCTAATTAGTCCGTGCATCTCGCCAGAGGATTCATTTCTAAACAGAGTGGAAGTTTCATTAAGACGCATTGGTAAATCTCTATAGGAGCGACCACGATTTAAAAATGCTTGATATTGGAAAGGGCAAGTCATTGGACGAAGTGCAAAAACTTCATCATCTTTTTCTTCGTCACCAAGTACGAACATACCTTCTTTATAGTGATCCCAGTGACCTGAGATCTTATACAAATCGCTTTTTGCCATCATTGGAGTTTTAGTTAGTTGCCAACCACGTTTTTGCTCTTCATCTTCAACAAAACGTTGTAATAGCTGGATGATTCTAGCACCTTTTGGCAACATAATAGGCAAACCTTGACCAATTACATCGGAAGTTGTAAAGAGTTCAAGCTCACGACCAAGTTTGTTGTGATCACGTTTTTTAGATTCTTCAAGCATTGTTAAATGTGCTTCAAGTAGTGCGGCTTTGGGGAACGCTGTACCATAAACTCTGCAAAGTTGTGAATTATTTGCGTCAGCTCTCCAGTATGCACCAGTGCAGTTTGTAAGTTTAAGCGCTTTTACTGTGGCAGTAGATAACAGGTGAGGGCCTGCACATAAATCTGTAAAATCACCTTGTTTGTAAAAGCTAATGTTTTCACCTTTGTCAGCGTGTTCTTTTGCAAGCTCAACTTTGTAGTCCTCGCCCATATCAGAAAGCATTTTCATAGCGTCAGTAGGTGGAAGTTCATAGCGAGAAATCTCAATGCCTTCTTTGACAATCTTCTTCATTTCAGCTTCTATTTTAGCAATGTCATCTGGGCTGAATGGTTTTTCCACATCAAAGTCGTAATAAAATCCATTGTCAATTGCAGGGCCAATTGCAAGTTTTGCAGATGGATACAGGCGTTTTACAGCTTGCGCTAAAATATGTGATGTTGTGTGCCAGAAAGCCTTTTTACCAGCCTCATGATCAAATGTTAGGATTGAAAGTTCACAGTCAGCAGTAAGCGCTGTGCGCAAGTCCGATAGTTTTCCATCAATTTCGCAAGCACAAGCCGCCTTATAAAGACCAGCACCCAAATCTTTTGCCACATCAGCAGCAGATACACCGTTTTCATATTCTCTGATATCATCTCGTAATTTTACTTTAATCATAAAAATTCTCCTTTATTAGAAAATGCCCTTTTAACATATTAAATGATAGGGATACTCTATGTTTTAGGGCAACAAAAAACACTTCATCCCATAAACAGGGATGAAGTGTAATACTCCACGTTTCCACCCAAATTCCTCATAGCAAATATTGCTATGAGACATCTCGAAAACTGCGATAACGGGCAGTTCAGAACCGATATGGTTATGCTGGAAAACCAGTTGCCATATACTCAAAGGGCGGTAACTTTATTCAAACAAACAGTGCATTTACAGCAAATATGCACCTCTCTGAGAATGTTAATGAATATTGCTTCCCTTATCATTGATTTAGGTTATTATTTTTATAATATCACTATGGTAGTGATATGTCAAGTTTAGATTGAACTTTGAGTTAAATATCAATTTTAGTCCATTTGCCACCGCTAAATCGTTTAAAGCTTAATAGCAATCGCAACATCTGATCAACAAAAAGTGCAACCCATGCGCCGACTAATCCAAGCCCAACAGGGAAACATAGAATATAGGTTAAGATTGGACGCAAAAGACCGATGCTTAATAGCGAAGTAAGTGCTACAAACTTCGTATCGCCAGCACCACGCAAACAGCCTGAAACAACAACTTGTGAAGTTTGTGCATGGGTACAAAATGCAATAATTATCATGATAATTGCACCAAGTGCAAGGATTTGTTCATCTTTAGAGAACAGCGAAACCAAGAATTTTCCACCAAAAAGGAAGATGAAAAATAAAACGGTAGATACCAAAAAGGCGATACGCTGTCCTGTTTTTCCATATACAATTGCTTCGTCAGGTCGCTTTTTGCCAAGACTTTGTCCCACCAACGAGGAAGAAGCAATTCCAAGACCATCACCAATTGAAAAGGATAGATTGATAATATTCATACAGATTTGATGAGTTGCGAATGCAACTGTGCCAAGCCCTGCAACAATTTTTGCATAGGCAAAAAATCCAATACGCATAAATACTTGCTCAACCATTGCAGAGCCACTAATGCTTATAATTGCCTTCATGGTTTTTTTGTCAAACTTCCAGCTTACTTTATGTGCCATGCTTAAAAATTGACCTTTGTTCAAAACCGATTTAATCGACATAGCACAACCAACAAGGCTACCTACCGCAGTTGCAATTGCTGCCCCTCGCACACCGAGTTTTGGAAATATCCAAATACCATTTATCAAAAAATAATTAAGGACTAGGTTTACAGCGTTTGCAATTAGGTTTGTTTTCATAGAAATTTTTGTGTTTCCAGCACCACGCTGTGCTGCATTAATCGTGAGGCTGACGCCTGTAAAAACAATGCTTACCATGATTATTTGAAAATATTGAATTGCAAGCTCCAAAAATTCGGGATCTGCACCAGCAAAGGATAAAATAGGTCTTGCAAAAATAAAACCTATAAGACCCATTAAAAAGGACATCACAAGACTGATAATCAATGATTGTCTAAGACAGCGGTTGGCTCCCATTTCATCGTCCGAACCACGACGTCTTGCGGCAATTGCAGTAACGCCGACATTTAGCGAGAAAATCATTGCTAGTAAAATGAATTTTGGTTGGTTTGTAATAGCTACAGCAGCGATTGAGGCTGTGCCAAGTCCTCCAACCATGATTAAATCGACGGATCCAATAAGACTAACCAAGACTGCCTCTAGCGCACTAGGCCACGCCATTTGGTACATATTTTTATAGTAGTGAACAGATGGCTCGAGTTCACCGTTGTTTTGTGCTGGCGTTAGCATTCTGTTTACTTCAAAAATCCGCTTTAGTATTTTCCTCAAATAAAAACCTTCTTTTTTTAAACGTATTAGTCAATGTTATCATAAATAAGCATGAGTTACAAGAAATTCGTTGAATGAAAAAAGGTAGAGTGGTATACTATAAACAAGTTTACAGTATGTTTTGAGGTTTGAAAAATTTGAAATATGAAAGGGATGTTGCATTATAATGCCCAATAAAATTATTTTAGACACCGATCCTGGCATTGACGATGCAATCGCTATTATCGTGTTACTAAGGGAATGTGGCGAAAGGGTAGAACTGATACTTTCAAGTTATGGTAACATATCAATGGACAATACAACAAAAAATACGCTAACAATGTTGTCTTTATTAGATATGGACATACCTGTTGTAAAAGGTACACAAAAGCCAGACAACGATAACTATATTGATGCATCACACATTCATTGGGTGGATGGATTGGGTGGATTAAATGTTGGGATTTCAACAAAAAAAGCAATTGAGGGCGACTATCTCAAGATAACATATGATGCAATTATGAAAGCAGGAATAGTTGACTATATCACACTAGGACCATTAACCAACCTAGCTTTGTTAATGAAACGCTATCCCGATGTGGTTTCGCATATCGAAAAAGTTGTCACAATGGGTGGTGGCGTTAATATGGGAAATGTAACTGAGTTTGCTGAGTTTAATGTTTATTGTGATGCAAAGAGTGCAAACTATGTCTTTGCTCATGCAAAAGAGCTTGTGTTAGTGCCTTTAAACACAACGTCATCTGTTGCATTTAATTTAGAACAAATTGAGGAAATTGGCAGATTCGGAACACCCCTTGCAAGAGCAATGGAAAAGATTTTGAGGGAAAATTATCATACTTGTGTGAAATATGGTAAGTTAGGCTCGATTATGCACGATTCAACAGCGGTATTGTGCTATCTTTATCCGGAACTTTTCAACACTCGAAAATGTGGAGTCGAAGTCGACTGCAAGGAACACTATGGACAAACAGTGCTAAGTGATTTTAGGAATAATATTACACTTACTCTTGATACAAACAAAGAGATATTGCTTGGAAAAATTACAGATTGTATAAAATAGAAATATAATTATAAAAGAGATAGCCCCGACGGCTATCTCTTTTTGAAAACCCATTCTCTTTGGATTTGAAAGCTTAAGATAAACAAGATAAAGTCTACCGCAATTTTAATAACGGATTCTTCCATTGGAAGCAGAGTGTAAAATAGGGAAACGAGTAAGCCCGAACAAACAAGTTGGATAACGCAAAGGATATAGTATCGAAGGATTGTTCCTATTCGTTTATCGGTTACGTTGAAGACTCTGTTTTTATTTATGGTATAGTTTATTAGCGAGGAGCAAACCCTTGCGCCAAAAGTTGCCAAGAAAATAGCAAGTGATTTATCGAGCATGTTATCAAAAAGTTTTAGGAGTGATGCAAATAAAAGGATATCCACTACAAATGAAAGTGACGAGGAAATTAAAAATTTCATAAAAACTGCATATATCCGAAGTGAGTCCCTCAAAGGGTTAAAATGTGAAGTCTTGTTTTCTTCTATATAAATTGTTTTAATTGGAACTTCAAGAATGGTGATAGATTTTTCTCTAGATTCGATTAGCATATTCATCTCAAACTCAAACCGTTCGCCTTTTGTCGGCAAAAACTTCTTCATAGTCTTGCCAGACAATGCCCTAAGTCCAGTTTGTGTGTCCATAACTTTTACACCACACAATAAATTAAATACAATTCGGGTGATTTTGTTGCCAAACCGGCTCCTAAATGGAATTGATTTGTCCTCAAATTGGCGACAACCCAGAATAAGACAATCCTCATTTTTTATAAGCTTATCTTTGACAGCGATGATATCAGTTATCGAGTGTTGACCATCAGAGTCAGCAAAGATTGCTAAAACATTTTCACCATACTCGTTTAAAAGGTAGTTGTACGCAGTCTTTAACCCTCTGCCTTTGCCTAAATTTACTGCATGGTGGATCACGTCACAGCCAAGCGTTGTTGCCTTGTCAAAAAAATGCAGACAATCTTTTTTGCTACCATCATTTATAATGAGTATTTTTGATTGTCCATTTGCAATCAGTTCGGTTATTAGCGTTATTAATTTATTATCAGGATTAAAAGAGGGAATGACAATGAAATCGTTTATCATTGTCATTCCCCCTTTCTATTGGATAATAATAGTTTATAGCTATGTTGCTCTGTGAACGTCGAGCTAGACTTTAAAGACGTATTTACTGTGTATTTACTGTGTATAATACTGTAGTTTACTCTGTGAAATAGTAATAAAATCCCTCAGCACAACCGTAACTTTCGCTTGGTTTTACTAAGGGATTTATATATGGCTGGGGTAGATGGATTTGAACCATCGGGATGGCAGATTCAGAATCTGCTGCCTTACCGCTTGGCTATACCCCAATATATATGTCCCAAACGCAGTTAGGACATTACTATTATATCATTTTTTTCGGAAAACGCAAGACTATTTGACCTATTTGTAACAGTATAATGCAAAATACTGTTGCAACTTTTTATTAGGACAAACAAAACCGCCCTAGTTATTTCATATACTTTCAAAAAGGGAGGTTATATTTTATGTTTTCAAGTTTAATAATGCTTGCACTAAGCAACCTTTTATACTTCGCATTACACATCGAGGGGAATGGATCTTTTCCTAAACCCTTGAGTTTTGCCAAAGAGCAGGAATATTTCGCATTAAAAGAAAATGGAGATGCCGCAGCCCGCAACAAATTAGTAGAGCATAACTTGCGACTTGTGGCTCACATTGTGAAAAAATATTACTCTGCAACCAACGATCAAGATGACTTAATCTCAATTGGGACAATTGGACTTATAAAAGCGGTTAACACCTTTTCTTATGACAAGGGAACAAGGTTTGCAACTTATGCTGCAAGATGTATAGAAAATGAGATACTTATGCACTTTCGTAACGTCAAGAAAACAGCAGGAGACGTATATATCAGTGAGCCGATAGACAGCGATGGTGAGGGCAATTCTATCACATTAATGGATGTTTTTGCTGATGAAGAAAGTTTAATAGATAATATTGACTTGAAAATGAAAGCAGAAAAGCTTTATAAATTTATTGCATCAAGTCTAGATAACCGTGAACGTAGCATCATTGAATTTAGGTATGGATTAAATGGGAAAAAGCCTTTAACCCAAAGGGAAATTGCTAATAGGTTGAACATCTCTCGTTCCTATGTATCGCGTATTGAGAAAAAAGCGTTACAGGTGTTGAAACATCAGTTTGATAAATGTTAACAGGGGGCATTGGTAAATTGCATAAAACAGAGCTAACGAATAAACGTTAGCTCTGTTTTATATCTGTTTTATATCTGTTTTATATCTGTTTTATATCTGTTTTATATCTGTTTTATATCTGTTTTATATCTGTTTTATATCTGTTTTATATTTGTTTTATATCTGTATTATTTCGCCCTTATGTAGCTGTACTGGGGGTGGTATAATTTACAGAATAATTAGTGTTCTATAGATAAGTGTTTTTCATGAACTATTGAGCTATTGGGGGTTTAAAATCCAACAATGCCCTACCTTTACATATTATTTGTAATATTAAAATTACACATAATATTGTGCTTGGGCGGTGAACATTTCTGCGTATATACCGTTTTCCTTTTTAACTAATTCATCGTGAGTGCCATATTCGGCAATATGATTTTCAGCGAAAACAGCAATCTTATCGCAGAACTTACAAGAGGACAAACGATGTGATATATACACTGCTGTTTTTCCACCAACCAACTGATCAAAATGCTTGTATATCTCATATTCAGCAACAGGATCTAATGCCGCAGTTGGCTCATCAAGCACAACGATAGGTGCATTTTTATACAACGCCCTTGCAATTGCAAGCTTTTGAGCCTCTCCACCAGACGGTTCGATTCCACTTTTATCAAAATACTTGTAAATTAAGGTATTAAGCCCATCAGGGAGCGAATTAACCTTATCATTTAATCCACAAAGCTCAGTGAGTTCGCTAAGCTCAGTCTTTTCTTTATTCCAACTGCCAAGCCTAATGTTATCCTCAATTGACATAGCAAACATTTTGAAATCTTGAAACACAACAGCTAGTAATTTCATGTATTGCGCATAATCATAGTCTTGAATATTGATGTCGTTGACTAAAATCTCACCATCAGTAACGTCATACAATCTGCATAACAGCTTAATAAATGTGGTCTTACCTGCACCGTTTAACCCAACAACCGACAAATGCTCATTGGGGTTAATTGTAATATTAATATTTTTTAAAACATATTCTTCTGCTCGAGGATATTTAAACGAAACATTACGGAATTCAATTGAGATATCAGTTAAGTCAACAATATGTTTATCGCCCTTAATTAAAGCGTCCTCATACTCCATAAATTTCTTATACTCGCTCATAAAGTTTGCACGTTTTTGAAGCTCTTGCAACTCGGTAATTATACTCTGTAAGCAATCTTTTGCGGTAATTGCTGACGTCACAAGCATTGTGAACGTTCCAATTGTAATTATCTTACTGAACGCAAGAAACGCAAGGTATAAATAGACTAAAAGATTTTTTGCAACTGTAATTACCGCACTAACAATTCCCCATTTTTGAGAACCATTGTGCAGTGCTTTAAATATCTCGCAAAGGTCATAAAAATTATTTTCAGCCTTTGTCAGCATCATTTTATCTGCCCCGTAAAGCCGTATATCTTTGCCATACCTTGCATCGCAAAGCTCACGAAATATATAATGAAAGCCCCTGTTTACTGTCGGACTTTTTTGAAATTGCGTCATTTCGAGATTATTAATTCTTCCAACGGCAAATGCTCCTCCAAGCACCGCAAGTAATACAATTATTAACAACAGAGGTGATTGCATTGCTATAATTACAATAATTCCACAAAGTGTAATTCCAGCTGATATAAAACTTCTTAACGCTAAGGACAATCCTCCAATGCCTCTTGAATACCAAGACATTCCTTGTTGTGCTTTATCAAGTTGGTCTAACACTTTTGAGTTTTCTGTATGCTCAAAATCCATAGTCATTGCTTTACGGCTAATTTTCTTTTGAAAAAACCTGTCAAACCAATCGTTGTGTTTGTTGATTTCTGTTTCAAAAATATGTGTCAAGCTATTTAATATCCAGTTTCCCCCAATGATATAACCAACAAAAACTATAAGAAGTTTTACATCTTTGCCACCCATTAGTTCTTCAATCAAATATTTGGGGAAGATTATATTAACAAACGGAACAATTGCTGTGCATATAATTGCAAGTGCATTAAAGAGGAAATATTTAGGTTTTTCTTCCCATGCAATCTTATAAAAGAAAGCTACAACCTGTCGTGTTGTTTTACGCAAAAATATCAACCTCCTCTTTATAATATTGCGATTGAAGTTCAAACATTTGGGCGTATGATTTATTTGCTTTGATTAATTCATCGTGCGTACCATATTCAATCAATTCACCGTTTGCAAACATCGCAATACTATGGCAAAAGCGTGTGCTTGACAAACGATGTGATATATAAACTGCTGTTTTGTCGCCAATAAGCTTATCAAAATCCATATACATCTTTCGCTCGGCAATTGGGTCAAATGCTGCAGTTGGCTCATCAAGAACAACGATAGGCGCGTTTTTGTATAACGCTCTTGCTAGCAACATTTTTTGCTTTTCACCACCCGATAAATCAATGCCGTCTTCATATAATATTTTAAGCATTTCGGTATGAACACCTTTTTCAAGTGACTTAACCTTATCTCCAAGTCCTGCATTTTCAAGAGAACTCTCTGCAAGCTTTTTATCTGTGTTACAAGGCTCACTCATTGACACATTTTCAGCCAACGGGAATGCAAAACATTCAACGTTTTGGAACACAGGTGCAATCAATTTGTAGTACTCATCACGGTCAAAGGCATTGATATTTATATCATTCATATAAATTGTGCCTTCAACTGGTTTATACAATCTGCATAACAGCTTAATGAATGTTGTCTTACCTGCACCGTTTAAGCCAACAACAGCAAGTCTTTTACCTGCCTCCAAAGTAATTGATAGGTTTTTCAGAGCATACTCATCACGTCCGGGATACTTAAACGAAACAGTATCGAATCTAAATGTATATTCAGTTGCTTGGGGAATTGCCATTCGAGTTTCATTTGTTTGTCCACTGCCCATAATGCGCGTAAAATCATTGCTAAAACTGCTTTTTTTAATTTCATCTTGTGGTTTATCTGGGTATTCCAAAAAAGTACGATAGTCGCAGATTGTTCGACTGTTTTGCCTCATCTGTGCAAAATAATCAAGAAATAGACTAACCGCACTGTTAAAGCTCCTTATACTTCCGATGTAAAGCGTAAAATCTGCAATGCTCATTCCGTGCACAATAACTTCAAATACAAGCCAAGCATACATAAAGCCTTCTTGTGGCAACTCAACGCCACGCCCTGCAAGCCAACAGCTTCGCCATTTATTGTGTAGTATAAGAATGCGACTATGTATGTAATCGTGAAGATTTGCTTGCTTTTCGCCAAGTGCGTTTTGCATTTCAAAAAGGCGAATATCTTTTGCGTAGTCAAAATTCTGTGTTACGTCATTATAATACCGAACCTTACGATTTTCTGGTGCTAATCTTCCGTAAATCTCATCTTTTTCCCATTTTGCCACCTTATCTTGAAACACTAAACGCCATATTGCAAGAGCAAATATTATGATTGCAACAAATGCATTAACTTTCACCAATATGATAGTGGCAATCAACATAATAATAAGGTTTGCAAAAAGCTGTGCAGAGCATTTAACTATTCCCTCAATGCCGCGCGTCATATTCTCAATTGCCCAGTCGCCCTTTTTCTTTGCATCAAGAACATCGGGATTTTCCATCATTTCATACGGCATTTTAAATACCTTTTTCATTGACATAAGAATAAAATTCATTCGAACTTGAAGCATACCGTTTTCAAGCTGTCGATAGCTTATTTCCTTGCCAACAAGCAATATAATCTCAATCGCCGCCGCAATTACAACAATATAAGTAATATATTGAAAGCTTGTTTTAATTCCGCTTTCAATTTGTTCAATAATTAACTTTGCGGCATAAAGCCAGACATAACTGAACAATCCTGCTGTTATGGCTTGCACCGCAACACAAAGTAGAACTGATTTTTTCCACTTTTTTGCACCACCCAGGGCATAATTAAGGTTAGCAAAAGTACTATATTTATATTTTCCGCTGTCTTTTTTCAAAATGCATTCACTCCAATAGGTTTTTTAACTATAACTTTAGTCGTATATACAATTACTGTAATAATATCACAATTTATTACTTTGTACAATAGCGATCAATAATGGTAATATAAGTATTGCAAGCAACTTCTCTGTGTACGTTTATCAACACACATTGCATCCCATATTACCTAAACCAGAAGAATAAATTCTATGATAATACCCCCAATCGTAGTTATATTATCTACGATTGGGGGTATTATTGTTATATGTGTTTTATCTATTTCAATTTCGCTTTGTAGGAATCAACCATAGCCTGATCAATCTTTATTAATTCAGGTAGACCAAGTTTTTCAAACTGTGCCATATAGCTGTCCCATTTATCTAAAGATTCTGTGCCTAAAATTAGCTTTGTCAATAATTCCTCTGAATAGGTGTAAATAGCAGAAGATATTTCATTCTTTTTCTCAGTTTGTTCAGCAGTAGGAATTGCTGTAAAGCTGGTGTTAGAAGTTGTAAACCAAGGTTTATGATTCATAACCTTTAACTGATAATCCTTCTTAAAGTCTGGAACAGAAACTAACTCATACTCCAAATTAGCTTTTTGTATAATTGGGAATACAGTGTCTCCCCACAGAGGGTTACCACGTGTTCGTTTTTGTGCAGCTTCTTCTTTTCCAGTTATACGATTTTTGTAGTAATTTACACCATCAATAACTTCATAGTAGTCATCCTTGATGCCCCATGTTAAAAGCTCAATTGCCTTGTCTGAATGTACTACGTCAAAGAAAGCAACTGCACCTTCTAAATCCTTGCAATTCTTAGTGATGGCATATTTGTTCCATAATAGTGTGTGAGGTTCTACTACAGCTGCAGGCTCAATGCCCTCAACAGCCTTTAGTGGTAGAAGAGGAAGATATTCTGCACCCTCAGCACCTGTTTGTCCAGCAAGCCATGACTCTAGACCGAAATCAAATGAAACAGC
>JBAQWI010000158.1:0-1924 GCA_049298835.1 Oscillospiraceae bacterium | reverse complement strand
TCAATTACTTCGCCCTGAATTGGAGAATAGTCAACCTTGAAGTCACCAGTTTGTATGATAACTCCTGCTGGTGAATGAATTGCAAGTGCCATTGCGTCTGGAATTGAATGGTTTACACGTAAAAATTCAACTGTCATACAGCCCATTTTTACGGTTTGGCGTGGTGCTACAACATTTAATTTTGCTTTATTTAAAAGCCCATGTTCTTTCAGTTTGCCCTTGATTAACCCAAGTGCCAACGGAGAAGCATAGATTGGAATATCAAATTTCTTTAAAAGATAAGGAATCGAGCCGATGTGATCCTCATGTCCATGGGTAATAACAAGTCCTTTGATGTTAGCAATGTTTTTTTCAACATAATTGAAGTCTGGAATTACAAGATCTACACCAAGCATATCAGCATCAGGGAAAGCCAATCCGCAATCAACAATAAAGATATCGCCTTGACATTCATAAGCCGTCATATTTTTGCCAATTTCATTTAATCCTCCAAGAGGAATAATATGAATTGGAATTTTACTTAGGTTGTCATTCTTTAGAATAGTGTTTTTCTTTAAAGGATTGTTACGTTTTTGAAAAGGAGCATTTGGCTTTTTAGCAGGAAGAAGTTCTTTTTTTTCCTGTGGTTTTGATTGCATCTTAGGCAAAGGTTTAACGTGTGGTTTTGCTTGTGCCTTAGGTTGTGCTTGTGCCTTAGGCTTTGGTTGTGGCTGTGGTTGCGGTTGTGTGTGTACCTTTGGTTTTGCCGGCGCTTTTGGCTGTGCTGCCTTTTGTTCTGCTGTTTTTATTGCAGTTTCTTTTGTATTATTATTCGGATTTTTAAGGAAGCTTGCCATAGGCTTTACTTCCAGTTGTTCAACGTTTGTATCTGCAGTTTCTTTATTTATCACTTAATTTTACCTCACTTTATTTTGTTTGCAAAACAAGTCTACACCGCAACTTATAAACTGCTGATTGCAGTTTATAAGTGTGCGGCTGAGGGAAATCCATTATCCTCGCTTGTTTTCTATGTATCGAAGCGTTTTGACTAGATTTTATTCCGATTTAAAAAATATGTACCGCAAGAGGAAATTATCCATCTTGCATTGTAAAAACCGTTGCAGTTAAATTTTTGGCATAACCAGCTTGTTCACGTTCTCGTAATATGCTAAAAAATCCACTACCATTGATAAAAAATTTGCCTTAATCCGTACTTCCATATTATTTATATTGTATAACTAAATCGCCTAACTGTCAAGTCTAGCCTGCTTGACAATAGACTCAAAGATGTCGCCAATTTCTAATGCAGTTGTATCTATTTTGCCCTCAGTATAAATCATTATACCTTTTCCAGACTTTATTGGTTTTATATATGCTGTAGCACCATCCTTACAAATGTCAATTCCTTCGGAAATTTCAGTGTTCATTGTGGAAAGTTTTTTTAAAATATGACTTGGATTTGTAGCCACCCAAACAAGTCTTGAACTGGTATTAAAATCTGGGATCAACTCATAAAGTCCTTTTAAATCAAGCTTTTTTTCTACCATAAAAGAAAGTAATTTCACCGCCATCATTAACCCATCTCTTAAATATGGTTTTGCAATCGCTTTTTTCCTTGCAAGTTTATCACTTTCATCACAAGGACAGTCAGCATAACGATAAACGGTCTGACCATGAATTTCTGCTAACTTGTCAATAATTTTGGGGGCGGTATGGGGCAAAGAAACACTCTCACCTTTTAAAAACTCCCCAAGACAAAGCAATGCCAATATCTTTTCATGAAAAAGCTCAACGCCTTCATTATCTCGCATTGAAACTTGCTTGCCGTCTGCTGAAATTGTGATTTCAATCCCCTGATTTGAAAGGGTACAACCAAGTATAGTAAGCGCTTCTTCAATCTGACTTTTCACCTGCTTTGAACCAGTTTTTATTGTCACGCTAATGC
>JBAQWI010000157.1:0-2302 GCA_049298835.1 Oscillospiraceae bacterium | reverse complement strand
ATACAACTGGCAATAGCTCACAACGTAGCCGGAAGTGGGAAATCCAAGATGGCGGTCGCCAAACCGGAAATAGCCATATCTCGGCCCGTAGACGGAATATCGTCAACATTCCAACGGATACACCCATGTTTTCCAGGTCACCCAAGTCAACTACACTACTGGCAATACCTCACAACGTAACAGGAAGTGGGAAATCCAATATGGCGGCCACCAAAATCGGAAATAGCCATATCGGGACTTGCAGATTAGATAATGTTGAAATTTCAACGGATATACCAATATTTTCAAGGACCCCAATTCAATTACACCACTTGGATCTATTAGGCCGTCAATAAATTCACAAAAAACTATTCCGATTAATAGCAAAAAACTGAAGTTTATTTAGAAGAATTATATGCGACAATGATATCAAACACGCAAAAGAAAGGAGATAAAATTTGTTTATGGAATATTGCATGGCTTGAAACTCACTCAATTTTAAGTTGGTGCATTTTCATAGAATGTGGCTTGTACACTTATGAAAATACAAAAACCTAAAATTGAGTGAGTTTCAAGGCAAGCAAATCATTGGCATTGCGCGTGAGGTAGTGATGATAATGCACTCCTCTGTCGGGGAAAAATTTACGCTCGCTGAGCGATAAAACTTGCTTGGCTGGAACGGATTCGTGGGGTCTCGGTGGTCGCTGACCATATATTTAACGTAGTCTCAATGCTATTCTGATGTTAGGCCTCTCAGGCCAGAAGGCCTTGTCTGGGAGCATGTTAATGTGCATGCCAGCGTGTTAGACACGCCCTGTTTGACTGAGAGCGTATTAATTGCCAGACCTACGTATACCTGGTACCTTCTACGTACATGCACTGTACATAGTACAGGCTCTCGTCTAATGATGTAAACATCCGTACAAATCGCGGTTGCATGCCAGATTCCCGCAGTGTCATGTCGCAGTATAGAAGCATTTATGACCAAGGATTTTGCAAGCGCCTGTCAACGTTTCTGCAGACTATGCATGCAACAATCGTACAACATATTATTGCATGCCTGTACGCCAAACGTCGTTGTTTATTAGTAAGTAAGTAAGTAAGTAAGTAAGTACATCGTTTATTTATCGCATGACAAAACGCAGGCAATTTACATAAAAAGAAAACATAAAAACATATTAAAATACAAAAATGCAGAAAAACAATTAAGTGCTAAAAAAAATAATAACCTATAAATAAAGCATTCTGACTAGAAAAGTTTTACTGTGGAGTGCATCCTTTGTTGATGGCACTTCTCTATTATGGGGACGGGCTCGCATGTTGTATACTGAGGTTTTTACTGGGGGAAGGAGGCGGTGGAGGACATGATTAGGGTTGCTAAGAATTGACTGGAGGAGGGTTTTATCAAGACCGATGCAAATTTCAGAGAAGCTTTTGTAAGGAGAGGGAAGGAGCCCTTGTTTAACAACCTTTTTCAGCGCCCCATCCAGGCGAGCTTTGCTTTCTGCATCCAGCATGCCCCACCACACCTGGGAGGCGTAGGTGAGCTTTCCTAACAGAACGGACTGTGCTACTTCCCAGAGTTTAAAGCTGTGGAGTCCCTGAGATTTCAACGTTCTCAAGGCGTACATATTCTGCGCACATTGTGCCAGAAGATGATCAACATGATCGCGAAATGTGAGATTTGACTGGAATTGAACCCCGAGAATATTCATTGTTTCCACTCGTTCAATACCAGCAAGAATGGGCGGTGAATTTGTGATTTTGGTGCGTGGCTTGTGAACAATCATCTCCTTGGTTTTTTGAACGTTCAATTTTAAATTATTTTCCATGGCCCAGAGGGATATATGTGAAATCTCTTCTGGTACCAATGATGAGTTTGATGAGGGCACCAGGAGGATGGAGTCGTCGGCATACTTGCTAAGATCATTAAGTTGGTGCAAGGGTCGTAAATCTGAGGCATCGATGACGTATGCCACCGGTCCTATGCCAGACCCCTGTACAATGCTAGCATTTATTCTAGCCCGAGCCGACATTGCGCCTTTGAATTTAGTATAGTGTTCCCTGTCTTCCAAGTAATTGACCAACCAGTCATAAATGTTGTCATGCATCAGCAATTTTGCACACTTCTTGAGGTTAAAATGACGGACAGTGTCAAAGGCCCTGGAGAAGTCGAGGGCTATCAAATGGACATAAGGGTACTTTTGTAGCAGTTGGGTCAGTCAACATCATCGTTGACGATAGTTGGACCGGAGACTCCGGAGGTTGGACCAGCTGTTGAGACATCATCGTTGACGGTAGTTGGACCGGAGCTTCCGGAGGT
>JBAQWI010000156.1:0-4172 GCA_049298835.1 Oscillospiraceae bacterium | reverse complement strand
CCTAGATTGTCAATCGCAACCTGCAATTCATCCATAGATAAATTCCCATTGTAATAATCTGTAATGAAACGCTCAGCTTTTATAGCAGCAGCCGAAAGAACTTTGTTTTTTTCCGTAAAAACATATCGATTGAACCCAATGGACATAAATATTGCCAAACAACCGGTTATTAGTGTTATTAAGAGTACATAGGTGATCATCAGTCGATTAAAAATACTGCGAAACATTAGATAACCTCCAATTTGTACCCGACACCCCAAACCGTTTTTATTTTGTATGTATTGGAGCCGTCCTCCACTTTCTCCCGGAGCCGATTAATATGAACGTCAACTGTACGGGTATCCCCTTCAAAATTATAATCCCAGACCTTTTCCAGGAGCATTTCCCTGGAAAAAACGATATTTTTGTTTAGCAATAAAAAATGCAGCAGTTGAATTTCTTTGGGTTTCAGATCCACTGTTCGCTCATTCACTTTTACTTCATAGCTGCGGATGTCGACCGAAAGGTTTCCCACTCTAACGATTCCATCCGGAGTCTTATCATTATTGTTTTTACCTTTTAGGCGGATTTTCACCCGGGCTACTAGTTCTCGGGGTTCAAAGGGTTTGACCAGGTAGTCATCAGCACCTAGCTCAAAACCCTGGACTTTATCTTCTATCATATCTCGGGCGGTTAGAAAGATGATTGGGACCTGGCTCTGCTGTCTGATAAGACGGCACACTTCCCAACCGTTGATGATAGGCAGCATTACATCCAACAGAATTAGATCAAACTTCTCAGCTTTGATTCTGTCCAGTGCACTGCTCCCATCATGGCAGAAAAATAGCTGGTAGCCTTCGTTGCTC
This sequence comes from Oscillospiraceae bacterium, assembly GCA_049298835.1. Classification (GTDB taxonomy): domain Bacteria; phylum Bacillota; class Clostridia; order Oscillospirales; family Ruminococcaceae; genus Paludihabitans. The sequence goes on along the minus strand of JBAQWI010000156.1, from coordinate 3,327 downwards.
AGGTAGAGATTGATTAGTTCACATATATTGGCATCATCATCCACAACCAATATTCTCGTGTTTTCCATTATTGTCACCTCAAATTAATAAATTCTACTTCAATATCACAAAAACCTGCAATCGCAGATAAGGAGGATTTTCCCAGCTTGTAAACGCAAGAAAAAGCCCCCTTTACTGGAAAGCACTCTGTTATTAAGCGTTTTCTGCTTCGAAGGTGAATATAAATACAGAAGTGCTTTGCCAAAATGATTTTGATTTAGTAGAATAAAAATATCTTAATAGTGAAAGGTCATTACTTACATGCTTGAACCATTCTATCGCTAATTTTCAAATGAAACATATTAACGGCTATCAAGTATAGCCTTAGTTTGTTATGCGCTTGAATAATGGTGAATAGTGGAAAAGGTTGTGTGACAATGCCTTATTGCATCTACACACTTTGGGGTGTGTTTTTGTTTTCATACAGCTTCAAAAACCACAACTCACATAAAATTGAGGAATCGAGGTTGAGGTTTTATGATGTTTGATATTAGAAAAATCCAAGAGCAAGTAATTTTCAGTGCCATAAAAACTGCGAGCAACGATGAAGCAGCAACACAAATTGTATATGGAGAACACGAACTGTCTTCATCAGAGGATAATGCGACCTGGGTGAAATCAACTATGAACAGATTGGAAAACCACTTCGATAGGTCTGCCGTTAAGCAAATCAGAATGAACTGTCAATGTGGATATGGTATGGATGAAAAATATGCGTTAATAAAAGAACTGGTTGAATCCTCGTCAAATCTAGAAGAATTTGCATACCATGACAAAGCAAAAGCAGCCGGCCTGTCCTGCACAAATGGGGAACTCTATCTGCAATTTCCGTTTTGCCCTTGTCCGATGCTTGCCGATGTAGATAAACTAGCTACGGATACATGGTGTCAATGTACTACAGGGTATAGTAAAGTTCTTTTCGAAAAAGCCTTTGCCTGTGAAGTCGATGTAGAATTATTAAAAAGCATAAAAATGGGTGACAGTATATGTCTTATGAAAATTATCCCTTGTGATTCTATTTGGAAATAGGCGAATAAGCTACGTTATTTCGAATGCGTTTTATCTGTCAATATGTATTTAAAAGCGGTCTAAATTAGGCCGCTTTTTCTATCAGAAGGAACAAGGAACCCGTCCCCTATCTCAACGCAGGCCTCCGGGGTTACATCTCGAGGAGAAAAACCGGTTCCGCCGGAAGTTAGCACCAGATCAAAATTCCCCCTATCTATATCCCATTTTTAACTTTCCCCTAAATAGAGGTTTGCGCTTTTCGGCAAAAGCTTTCGTTCCTTCTCTGAAATCTTCACTGGAACAAGCCAAAACCTGATACAATGATTCCAGTTCCTGCTGTTGATATAAATTGTTTTGCATGGCAGCATGGAGCAACTTTTTATCATAGCCAATTGTCATCATTGGTCCAGCAGCAATTTTCTCCGCATACTTCCTGGTTTCCTTAAGCAAGTCTTCGGCTGGTACTACTTTATTAAAAATACCTAATTCTGCAGCTTTCTGAGCATTAATATTTTCCCCTAAAAACAGCAATTCAGCGGCTTTATAATAGCCCAGACGACGCGTAAAGAAATAGGAAGTTCCAGAATCGGGTGTAAAAGCAATATGCCTGAAACTGAACATTAATAAGGAGTTTTCCGATCCAATAATTAAGTCACAAGCCATCATCAATGCCAATGCCGCCCCAGCCACTACCCCATTAACAGCAGCAATAACTGGAATTTCAAGTTCATAAAAAAGATTAACAATAAAAGACGTACCATCAAAGCTCCTTTTAGCATTGCTAATCGTATCAATTGAAGCTAATGAATTAATATCTCCACCAGCAGAAAATATCTGATCAACTCCGGTAATAATTAAAACCTGAGCTTCCGAAGATTCTTTTAAAAGAGTAATAGCTCTTAGTATATTATTTAATGCTTCAACGTTAAAAGGATTCATTCGTTTAACATCCGTTAATGTCAGTACTGCGACACCATTGTCGTCGACCTCCAGAATACAGGTTGTAAATACCTCATGTATAGCCATAAAAATATGCCCTCCTTTCATTTGACTTTTAATTATACAATTAGTACTATGGTTCTATTATTAGTACTATAGTTCTATTATAGTTACATGGTTTATGGTGTCAATATATTTCGATTTAAATTATTTAAAATATCTCTAAAACTTTTCCAGAGATATCAATATTGTGGCTTTTCTAAAATGAGTCATGATATGTTAAACTAGTTGAAAAAAGGATCATAGATAATTATGAACACTAAAGAAATGATTGTTGAATCTGCGCGTCTGTTGTTTAACGAGCTTGGTTCCACAAATGTAAGTACAAAACTGATTGCTTCCCAAATGGGAATAAGTCCTGGAAACCTGTATTATCACTTTCATAATAAAGAAGAAATTATACGCAAGATCTATGATCAAATTTCTCTTGCTATGGATGAGCTGTTTTTTGATTTTTCAGATGGGTTATTTGAGGAAGGAATTGCTAAATTCTATCTCAAGCTTATTAAGATACAAAAACACTACTGTTTTTTTTATAGGGAACTAAGTATATTGGTTAGTAATGACGCGGAACTCCGCGCAACATACCGAACGCGATCAGAACGTATAATTTCTCAGTTTATAAATATTTATGATCAATGGGTAATGCTAAAGATAATGAAACCATTTAAATCATGTGAGGAACGGGATACATTGGCTGCAAATGCATGGACCCTCGGCCAATTATGGATAACTCATGCGGATATTTTGTATGACTATATTCCGTCAGAAGTAAATTATCAGGAGATTCTGCGTGTCCATGCTTTGATGCGCCCTTATTTTACTGCAAAATCTAACAAGAAGCTTGAAAGACTGCTCAATAAAGAATGGGCTTAGTAAATCAAGAAATGAGAGCTATATTTTTGCATTTTCCATTAAAGTCACCTCTGGCTTATAAATTCTATTTTGATATACAAGAACCTGCAAACATCGCTTAATAACTGTGTATCTATTTACACGGCCTTTTCTCCCCTTGCCTCTTCCCGAACGCGACCGCGCGAAAGGGAGGCTACGATCCCCAATAGGCACAACACGGTGAATATAATAAACGAAACCCGTATGGTGGATAACAGATCAGCTGGCTGTGCAGAGGTTAAAGGCACGCGGCCTACAAAGATTGCAATCAACAGGGTTACGACGGACATACTCAGCGCCTGCCCTACCAGACGCATAGTACCCAGGATCGAGGAGGCGACACCATATAAACGAAGATTAACGGAACCCATAATGGCATTGTTGTTG
>JBAQWI010000155.1:0-2350 GCA_049298835.1 Oscillospiraceae bacterium | reverse complement strand
GACTCTGCTTCATTTCCCATAGATGCCCATACATCAGTTTCCAAAACGTCAGCATCAATTGCCGCAATTTTTGGGTCTGTTGTAAGTTCAAATCCATCATAGTTCTTTGCAAAGTCAAGGATAGTTTGCTCAAATTTATAGTCTTTAGGACAAGCAATGGAAACTTTCATTCCTACCTTTAGGCAACCCACTATCAGCGAATTTGCCATATTATTGGCATCTCCAATAAAGCAAAGCTTTAACCCCTCAAAGGATTTTTTGCACTCTCTAATTGTCATTAAATCAGCCAATATTTGACAAGGATGGCTAAAATCAGTCAAGCCGTTGATAACAGGAATGGTTCCACTTTTAGCAAGTTCTTCGACATCATCTTGTGAAAATGTGCGAATCATAATTGCATCACAATAGCGAGAAAGCACCCTTGCTGTGTCGCCAATTGGCTCGCCACGCCCCATTTGCAAGTCAGATGCATTCAAGACAAGAGGATGCCCCCCTAGTTGATACATTCCAGCTTCAAAGGAAACCCTTGTTCTAGTTGAGGATTTTTGGAATATCATTGCAAGCGTTTTTCCCTCAAGCCTTTTATGAGGAATTTTGTTTTTATGCTCATATTTTAGTTGGTCTGCAACGTTTAAAAGTTCAATAATGTCCTCTTTTGATAGGTCTAATAGTTTCAAGAAATGTTTCATTGCGTCTACTCCTTAGGTTCATATTGGGGGATGTCGGACTGTTTAGGGAACGGTCGTTGGACGGACGAGCAATGCTCGCCCCTACAGTTTACCATGAATTATAAATGAAACGAATTTGTAGGGAGCGACTAGTAGTCGCTCGGAGGAACGCATACTATGCGTTCCCTACAATTTATGACAAGACTTCTTTTAAGATTGAAAGCCCTTTATCAAGCTCTTCCATGGTAATGTTAAGTGGTGGCAACAGCCTTATTTTGTCTTTTGCAGTCAGCAAGATAAGTCCTTTTTCAATTCCTTTTTTGACAATCTCGCCAGCATTTTTGCTCTTTAAGCGTATGCCTAGCATCATGCCCATTCCGTCAATGCCTGCAATTTCAGGAATTGACGCAAGCTCCCACTCAATATATTCACCCTTTGCTTTCACTTGGGCCAAAAAGTTATCATTCACAATGCGATTAAGGACAACATAAGCCCCAGCACAAACTACAGGATTTCCACCAAAGGTTGTTCCGTGGTCGCTAAACCCGAACACATCACAGGTTTTAGCGTCGGTAATAATTGCTCCAATTGGCAACCCTCCACCGAGCCCCTTTGCAAGAGAGGTGATGTTTGGCTTTACACCAAAGTGCTCGCTTGCAAGTAGTTTTCCCGTTCTGCCAATGCCAGTTTGCACCTCGTCTACAATGGTTAAAATATCATTTTTCTCACAAAAGTCAAATAACGTCTTTACAAAATTAAGTCCGAGTGGGACAACTCCGCCCTCGCCCTGTATCAGCTCAATCATAACGCCACAATATCCACCAGAATTCAAAATGAACAAAACCTCGTCAATATCTTTGGGAGATGCAAACTCAAAACCCTCTGTAAATGGAAAAAAATAGTTGTGAAAAACCTCTTGACCAGTTGCTGAAAGGGTTGTAATAGTTCTTCCGTGAAAAGAGTTTCTAAGGGTTAAAATCTTATTTCGATTGACAGTACTGCCGTACTTATCAAAGCTGTATTTTCTTGCAAGTTTGATTGCCGCCTCGTTTGCCTCTGCTCCAGAGTTGCAAAAAAGTGCTTTTTTATATCCTGTTTTTTCGCATAAAACTTTTGCAAGTTTCACCGCTGGCTGAGTATAATAAAGGTTTGAGGTATGTTGAAGTAGGTATGCTTGTTTTGCCACAGCAAAACTCCATTGGTTATCGCAATACCCCAAAGAGTTGACTCCAATTCCACTTGAAAAGTCAATATATTCCTTGCCATTTTCATCAAAACAAGTAGCAGAGTTTCCTCTGACTATACTCAAATTTTGACGATTGTACGTCCCCATTATATATTCATTGTCGAGCGTTTTTATATCCATTTAAATTTCTCCTTGTAGCAGGCTAAACCTGCGCCTATATCCTATACAAAATGATACTTAAAAACTACTGTAATTCATGCGTCGTATATTTTATTATAAATTTAAATCATTATAAAAACATTGTGCCAATGCCCTCATTTGATAACATTTCAATTAAAATTGAATGGTTTATTCTTCCATCTATAATAAACGAGCGTTTCACTCCACGCCTTACAGCTTCAACGCAACATTCCACCTTAGGAATCATACCACCGCTGATAATTTCCTCTTTTAAAAGTTTTGGAACTTCGCTCACATTGACAACAGGAATTAGTGT
>JBAQWI010000154.1:0-3183 GCA_049298835.1 Oscillospiraceae bacterium | reverse complement strand
CTTTAAACGCAAATTAGAATTGTGATTTTATTGTAGGGGGTTTTTTTGGCTGAGTTGGCTTCTTCTTATTTTTGTAAACAATGACTTTCATAGGTGAAAAATCGTGGTTACCTAATATGTAGGAGCCTCCTGCAATCAATACGGGTATTAGGGGAAGCAAAGCTACCAAGAAAACTTGCCATACAGCAAACTTATTCATATATGCCCAAGGCTGAATGAGGTTAATCAACGGCCATACTTCAGCATTCATTAGCTTAAATACAATTGCAATATTATAAAATAGTCCAAATTTTGAAAGGATAAACAGAAGTGAAAGGATGAAAACTGGAATATTTGCAATCAACGAGATTTTAAAACCTTTCAATTGATCACGTTTGATATGTCCATAATTAAATCGATTCAAATCCCTGTGTCCATAATCCCACATTGTAGAGTAAGTAGGGAAGGAGTAAACAAAGAGAATGAGAATTTGCGCTATAATTAGTCCTCCCGCATTTTTCATCAAGGCTGCCAATCCAAAGCAAAATATCAAGGAAAGAAGAACTCCACCAACATGAGCGCCCAAAAGACCTATTGCTTGGCTCGTAATTGTCATTTCTTTCACTTTTGTTTTCTCTTTCATATGTTATAACCTCTCTCTAATTACATCTCGATTTTTAAGATTATTTGGTGCATTGTAGTACATATAAAGTTGGCATTTAATCATACCGTTGTATAGTTTTCTGCGTTTTGAAGCAGTTTTTCCAAACAAAGTTTCAAACTTCTCAGATGGGCTTATGATATAAAATGAGCCGTTATCAATCTTATTGAAACAATTGCCCATATCTCTGTAAAGCTCATTGGCATCTTCAAGTTCGAGCATTCTTTCGCCATATGGAGGATTTGTGCAGACAACACCATATGGAACTTTGATTTCAAAATCTTTAACATCTTTTTGGGTAATCAATAGCTTTGAGAAAACGCCTGCTTTTTTCGCATTTTCTTTTGCAAGTTCAACAGATTCAAAATCAATATCAGAGCCATAGCCAAAAAATTCGGCGTCACGGTTGATTAAGTCAATACCTCTTGAACGTTCTTGTGACCAAATTGATTCATCAAACATACCAAAACCTTGTGCGGCAAACTTACGTTTCAAACAAGGTGGAATGTTGAGTGCTTTGGTTGCGGCTTCAATTAAGAATGTGCCAGAGCCACAAAATGGGTCATAAAAAGTAGTGTTATTTCTAACTCTAGCAAGGTCGATAATACCAGCGGCTAGAGTTTCTTTGATAGGTGCAGAGTTTGCATTTATGCGGTAGCCACGCTTATGCAGTCCAGCACCTGAGGTATCAAGCATGACGGTAACTTCATCGTTATGAATTGAAAATTGTAGCTGATGGATAGGTCCAGTTTCAACAAACCACTCAATTTTATAATGCTTTTTAAGACGTTCAACCGCAGCTTTTTTAATGATGGATTGACAGTCAGAAATGCTGAATAACTTAGAGTTTAAAGACCAACCTTTAACAGGAAACGCATCTTTTGAACCGATGTAATTCTCTAGTGGAATTTTAAGCACACCTTGAAATAACTCTTCAAAAGAGAGTGCCTTGAATGCACCAAGCTCGATTAAAACACGCTCGGCAGTTCTAAGGTTAATGTTTGCTCTTGCCATGATGTTGTAGTCGCCACTAAAGGTAACCTTTCCGTTATGGGCAACAACGTTGTCAGCACCCATGCGTTTGAGTTCACCTGAAAGCACGCTTTCAAGTCCAAAGTGACAAGGCGCGACATATTTTAAAAAATTCATTTTTCCCTCCGAATATATAAATCACAATACATAAATCATACTATGACATTATACCACATTTTTCTCCAAAAGTAAAACCACCTTGTAATTGGTAGTTTATTTTTGAAAATATGACCATATTATTATTCTACAATATTATGGATTTATGCCTAGTGACGTGACAACCAATATTTACTGCCACAGGCAGACCTGCAATGTGGGTAGCGTGTTGCAAGATGTTAACTGCAAGTGCTGTGGTATCTCCACCGAACCCTTGTACACCGACATCGAGATGATTGATGCGAGTGAGCATTTTTTCTTCAAGTGCTTGATAAAAACTGTCCTCGTTTGGTTTGGAAACATCTCTACAAAGTGCCTTTTTGGCAAGGTAAGCACAAAGTTCGAAGTCACCACCTATCCCCACACCAACTACAATTGGAGGGCAGGGGTTAGATCCTGCACGTTTTATTGTGTCGCAAACGAAATCAACGATATCATCAGCAGTAGCACTTGGCGTAAACATCTTGATTGCACTCATATTTTCGCTTCCAAATCCCTTTGGGGCAACCATAATTTCAATTTTGTCACCAGCCACCATAGAAAGGTGAATTACCGCGGGGGTATTGTCATTTGTGTTGACTCTTTTAAGAGGGTCACCAACGATGGAACAGCGTAGATTTCCGTCAATATAACCCTGTCGAACACCCTTGTTGATGGCATCGTTTAAATCGCCGCCGACAAGGCAAACCCCTTGCCCTAGTTTCATGAATACCACAGCCATACCCGTATCTTGGCAAATTGGAACGTTAAGTTCAGTAGCCGCATCAAGGTTTTTTAAAATGTCAGATAGAATATCTTTTGCAAGCTCATTTCTCTCAGTAGTTTGTGCGTTTTTTATACAGTCTACAAGGGAGCAAGGCAATATGCTATTTGCCTCAATGCAGAGTTTTTTCACAGCAGAGGTAATTTCTTTGACGTCAATTTCTCTAGGCAATATGACGTTCGCCCCTTTCATTTCTTCAATTTACATCTATATTTCGTATAATTCGACACGGTATATACATTATGTATTACGTTTTCTTACATATTATACTGATTTTACAATGTTACCGTTTACGATAACCATATATGGCTCGACCATAACATCAAGGGGATTACCGTTAAATAAAATAATATCAGCATCTTTGCCCACTTTAATCGAGCCAACGGTTTGTTCAATTCCAGTAATTCTTGCGGCATTGATGGTGATGGATTTTAACGCATCCTCATAAGGTAAACCAGATTTGCTTGAAACTGCAGCAGAAAGTGAGAGGTATTGTATTGGAATGACAGGGTGGTCGGTGCAAATTGCAACATCAAGTCCAGCATTTTTTAAACAAGCTGGGTTTATAGGTGTTAGCCCCTTTAGCTCTGGC